>NZ_JBHXQZ010000040.1:0-67913 GCF_042717095.1 Streptomyces sp. NPDC058632
TGGGTGTTCTCCCACGTTGTGTCGATGGCCTCGCTGTCGGTGGGGGCGGAGTGGGCGCTGGGGTGGGGGGGCTGGGGGACGGCCGCTTCTGTTTCTGCTTGCCCTCTGTCTCTGCCCCGGCCGGGGTCAGCAGCTCTTCTTCGCGGTGGGTGCGGGCTTGTTGGGGGCGTTCAGCGCGGCGAGGGTCCGGTCGGCGTCCGCCTCGGCCGTCAGCCGGGTGAAGGCGTCGCCGATGATCAGGTCGATCTCGCCGCCCTTGCGGGATGCCTCGGTGCGGCGTTCGGCGTCGGCGAACTGGGCGCCGAGCACCGGCAGCGAGGTCTTGAGAGCGGACGCGGGGCCGAGGAGCACTCCGGTGCCCTTGACCTTCTTGTCGTACTCCTTGGCCGCGTTGCCGACGTCGCCGATCTTGAAGCCGCGCTTCTTCAGCTCGTCGGCGGTCTTCTTGGCCAGGCCGGACCTGGTCGTGGCGTTGAGGACGTTGACCGTGATCCGGCCGGGTTCGGGGAGCGCGACACCGGGGCTCGGGCCGGGCGAGGGGCTCGCCCCGGTGACGCAGCCCGCCTTGACGCCGACCGCGGAGGCGGGGTTGCCGCCCCCGGTGAAGACATCGAAGAGCTGCAGCGTGCCCCAGCCGGCCACGCCGAGCGCCGCGACGGAGGTGATGGCCAGGACGACGAGCCTGCCGCGGCGTCGGGGTCGGCGCATCCGCGGGTACTTGTCACCCCGGATCTGGTACTGGCCGCCCATGCCGGGAGGAGTCAGCATGCTCATGGGCGCAGCGTAATGCGCTCCGGCGACTATGCCTACTAGATGATCATTCGATAGGGCGCAGTCCAACCCGAAAGGGTCAACCCCTGTGTCGGCAGGGGGGCGTCCGGCGGGAGCGAAGGGACCCGCCGCCGTACTGGCGTGCCGGCAGGCGTCCGGGCCGCAGGACCACGGGCGGGGAGTGTCAGCCCAGTTCGAGGACGCGGGCGTGCAGCACCTGACGCTGCTGGAGCGCCGCCCGTACCGCGCGGTGCAGCCCGTCCTCCAGGTACAGATCGCCCTGCCATTTCACGACGTGCGCGAAGAGGTCGCCGTAGAAGGTCGAGTCCTCGGCGAGGAGGGTCTCGAGGTCGAGCTGCTGCTTCGTCGTGACGAGCTGATCGAGGCGGACCGGGCGCGGTGCGACGTCCGCCCACGACCGGGTGCTTTCCCGGCCGTGGTCGGGGTACGGCCGGCCGTTTCCGATGCGCTTGAAGATCACACGGGAAGCCTACCGGCCCAGACGTTCCGGGCGCAGCCTCCTGGCTGTGGCGGCACGGGCAAGTGCGTACAGATCTTGACCGATTTCAATGAAAGGGGGCGCGTGTGTCCGGATTCGGGTGCGGCCGGTTCGGTCGGGTCCGTGCGGGCACCACGCGCGGCCTGTCGTGCGGAGGCGTCGTCCCGTGACCATCGGTGCGTGGGCGGGTGCCGAGCGGTGCGTGGGCGGGTGCCGGGCGTCGGCGGTCAGCTCGCGCGCCAGTACCCCAGGGCATGCATCCGCTGCCTGGGCACGCCCAGTTCCTTGCGCAGGAACGCCGACAGCGTCCGGGTGGTCGCGGTGTCGCAGGCGACCCAGACGTACGGGTCGGGGTGGGCCCGCAGCAGCCCGGGCAGGTCCGCCCGGACCCGCTCGACGAGGTGGGTGCCGGAGCCGAGGCGCGGAACCTCGCGCACCTCGTGCCGCTCCGGGTCGGCGAGGCAGGGCAGTCCGTCCAGGGTGCCCTCGAACCAGATGGTCGCCGGTGCGGATCCCAGGGCGCCCAGCAGGGAGTTGATCGCCGGGAGGGAGGCCGGGTCGCCCACCGCGAAGACGTGCGAGGGGTCGGGGGCGGGCACGTCGAAGCCCGTGCCCTGCACGGTCGCCTCGATGGTGTCGCCGGGCTTCGCCGCCCGCGCCCAGTCGCTGGCGCACCCCTCGTGCAGGGCGAACTCCAGGCCGAAGGTGCCGGCCGCCGGGTCGGGGTCGACGAGGGTGTACGCCCGCTGGTGCGGCCTGCCCGCGTTGTCGAACCACAGCCGCACCCACATCGTCGGGTGGACGCCGGTCGCGGCGAGCATGCCGCCGTCGGTGAAGCGCAGCCGCCGGTAGCCGGGGGTGATGTCCTCGGCGCGCGTCACCGTGAACCCGAAGTCCTTGGCGCGCATCAGCTTGAGGACCGCGCCCTCCCAGCCCCGCCCCTGCCCCATCGTCCGTTCACCTTTCGCGTACGATTCCGCCACGGCTTACTTAGGGGAGCCTAACCTGAAATGAATGGGGGGCGCAGTGACCGGTGAGATCTTCCGGGACGCCTGGGGCATTCCGCATCTGCGGGCGGGTGACGCCGTCGAACTCGCCCGCGTCCAGGGCCGCGTCACCGCCCTCGACCGGGCCTGGCAGCTGGAGACCGAACGACACAGGGCGCAGGGCACCTCGGCGTCCTTCCTCGGCCCCGAGGCCCTCCCCTGGGACCGCTTCGCCCGCCGTGTCCGCCTGGCCGACACGGCCCGCCGCTGCCTCGCCGAACTGGACCGGCGGGACCCGGAGACGGGGCAGTGGCTCCGGGCGTACGTGGAGGGGGTCAACGAAGGGCTGGCCCCGGCCCCGGGCACCTCCCGCTCCCCGGCCCCCGAGTTCGCCCGTGCCGCCCTCGTGCCCGGCCGTTGGGAGCCCTGGACGCCGCTCGCGGTGTGGCTCGCCACGCACATCCTGTTCGCCGGGTTCCCCGCGAAGCTCTGGCGCGAGCAGGTCGTGGAGCGGCTCGGCCCGGACGCCGTGGGGCTGTTCGCCGCAGACGGTCCCGGCACCTCCGGAAGCAACGGCTGGCTGGTCGCCGGGGAGCGGACGGCGACCGGGCAGGCGGTGATCGCGGGGGACCCGCACCGCTTCATCGAGGATCCCGGCGTCTACCAGCAGATCCACCTGTCCTGCCCGGAGTTCGATGTCGTCGGCATCGCCGTTCCCGGCGTTCCCGGCATCGCCCACTTCGGCCACACCGGCACGGTCGCCTGGGCGATCACCAACGCCATGGCCGACTACCAGGACCTCTACCGGGAGCGGTTGCGCCGCACCGACGGGGGCGCCCCGTGCGCATGGGGGTCCCCCCGCTCGAGCGAAGCCGAGAGTGGGGGAGGAGCCGAGAGCTCGGGGGGCGGGGTGGAGGCGCTCGGCCCGGACGGAATCTGGCACCGGGCCGCGCGGCACACCGAGACCATCGAGGTCGCCGGCGAGGACCCGGTCGAGGTCGAGGTGATCGAGACCGACCGGGGGCCGGTGATCATCGGCGGCCCCGAGGGCCTCGACGACGGAGTGCCCGAGCCCGGCGCGCCCCCGGTCGCCGTCGCCCTGCGTCACCCGCCCCGCGTCACCGGCGACCTGGGTTTCGGCGCCCTGCTGCCGCTGCTGCGGGCCCGCCGGGTCGCCGACGTGGACCGGGCCCTCGACCTGTGGGCCGAGCCGGTCAACGTGGTCCAGGCCGCCGACACCGAGGGCGGCACGCTGCACCGGGTGGCCGGCCGGGTGCCGGTCCGGGCCGAGGCCAACCGGATCCGTCCGGTGCCCGCGTGGGAACCCGGCCACGACTGGGACGGCTGGCACGAGGCGCCGCGCGCCGGGCTGACCGACGGCGTCGCCGTGATGGCGAACCAGAGCGGCCCGGCGGCCCCGCTCGGCGTCGAGTTCGCCGCGCCGCACCGTGCGGACCGTATCGCCGCGCTGCTCGCAGGGCGGGAACGCTGGTCGGCCGCCGAGATGCCCGCCCTCCACACCGACACCCACCTCGCCTCCGCCGCCGCCCTCCTCGATCACGTCGCCGCCCTCGACGGCCTGACCGGTGCGGCGGCCGGCCTGCGCGACCGACTGCTGGCCTGGGACCGGCACATGGACGCGGACAGCGCCGGTGCGGCGCTCTACGCGGCGGTGCGCGGCGCGCTCGTACGACGGTTGGCGGCGCACCCCGCGTTCGCCGGGCTGACCTCGCCCCCGGCCTACCCGGAGGTGTTCCGGCCCTGGCTCGCGCTGGTACCGCGGATCGGCTACGCGCTCGAACACCTCCTGACCGCGAAGGAGTTGTACGGCATCGACCGACCGGCGGCGGTACGCGCGGCGCTGGAGGAGGCGGCCGCCCGGCACCCGGCCGGTACCTCGAGCGGAACCTGGGGCGACACCCACCGGCTGGCACCCTGGCGGGCCCTGCCGCCCACGACGCCGTACGACGGACCCGCGCTGTCCGGCGACCACGACTGCGTGCTGTGCACTTCCTCCGTGCCCGGTCTCACCGACCTCGCGGCACGCGGTCCGGCCGCCCGCTACGTCTGGGACCTGGCCCGCCGCGAGGACAGCCGCTGGGTGGTGCCGCTCGGCGCCTCGGGCCTCCCCGGCTCGCCGCACCACCGCGACCAGCTGCCGTTGTGGCTGGCGGGGGACCTGGTCCCGGTCGTCACCGACTGGGACGGGCTCCGCAGGGAGGACGTGGTCCGGGCCCCGCACGGAGAGACCGGGAAGCACGAAGAGCGTGAAGAGACGACCGACGAGCTTCAGGAGGAGACCGATGCCTGACCCGTACGCCCCGTCCGGCCCGTACGCGTCCCGCGTGGCCGTTCACGAGCACGTGGCCGACGGCTTCGGCTCCGTACGCGTGCTGCCGCTCGACCCGTCGGCGGACGCGCCCGTACTGCACCGCTGGGTGAGCGGCGAACGTGCCGTCTTCTGGGGCATGAACGGCCTCACCGAGCAGCAGGTGGCCGAGATCTACGCCCACATGGACACGCTCGGCACCCACCACGCGTATCTCGCCGTCAAGGACGGCGAGCCGGCCGCGCTGCTCCAGACGTACGAGCCGGAGGCCGACCGGGTCGGCGACTGCTACCCCGTCGAGCCCGGCGACATCGGCGTCCACCTGCTGCTCGCTCCGGCCGGCCCGGAGGGGGCGCGTTCCGGGTGGACCGCCACGCTGGTGGCGGCGCTCATGGGGTTCGTCCTGCTGGGCCTGGACCGCAGGCGTGTGGTGGTCGACCCGGACGTGGCCAACGAGAAGGCGGTCGCCCGCTTCCTGCGGCAGGGTTTCACGGCCGGCCCCGAGGTCGTCCTGCCCGAGATCGATCTGCCGGACGTGTACCTGCCGGAGAAGAAGGCCCGGCTCGCGTTCCTCACACGGGAGGCGGCCTTCGGCGACAGGTGATGCGGACCGGCCCGGCGGATCGTCGTCCCGCCGGGCGGTGAGCATTTCGCGCCCGACGTCCGTACCCCATCCGAAGCCGGATTGCCGGATGACCGGGAGGCGGGAACGACGTGCAGCGGCGGCGCAGTGGGGCGGCGGGCGGTGTCGGACGAGGTGCGGGCCCCGGGGCGACGGGCCGCGGAGCGGCGAGCCCCGGAACCCGGCGACTTCAGGGGCTGGTGCTGCTGGGCACCTTGCTGGTCCTGCTCCTCCTCGGCAGCGCGGGCCCGGCGAGCGCCCACGCGGCGCTCCGCGGAGCCGACCCCGAGGACGGCAGCGTCGTCCGGTCCGCCCCCCGGCACGTCACCCTGACCTTCACGGAGTCCGTCGCCCTGCTCGACGACTCCTTCCGGATCTACAGCCCCGACAACCACCGGGTGCCGCTGGGCGAGCCGGAGCACGCCGACGGCAGGTCCGACACCGCGCGCGTCGGCCTGCCCGGCGGGCTCGACGACGGCACCTACACGGTCGCCTGGCGGGTGGTCTCCGCGGACAGCCACCCCGTCTCCGGGGCCTTCACCTTCTCCATCGGCGAACCCTCGCCCACCGCGGCCGCGGTGCCCGCGCCACCGGCGGAGCACCCGGTCACCGCGAGCCTCTACGACACCGGCCGCTATCTCGCGTACATCGCCGCCGCGCTGCTCATCGGTACGGTGGCGTTCGCGGCCCTGTGCCGGCCGCCGGACACGGCCCCGCTGCGGATGCCGCTCGTCACGGGCTGGTGGACGCTGCTGACGTCCACCGTGGTCCTCCTCGTCCTGCGGGCTCCGTACGAGAACGGCACCTCCCCGGCGACCGCGTTCGACCTCATGGCCTTCACCGGCGTCCTCACCGAGCGGCCGGGCATCGCGCTGCTGACCCGGGTCGCCCTGCTGGTGCCGGCGGCGGCGATCCTCCTGCGCCTGCCCCGCCTGCCCCGCCCGCCTCTGCTGCGGCGGGGCGAGGGTGAGCAGGACGGCCGGACGCCGCCCGTCCTGCTCGCCGCGGGCACCGTCCTGGCCGTCGCCCTCGCGTTGACGTGGGCGTCGGCCGAGCACGCCTCGGCCGGTATCCAGGTCCCGCTGGCGATGACGTCGTCCGTACTGCACCTGCTGGCGATGTCCTGCTGGCTCGGTGGCCTCGCGGCCCTGCTCATCACCCTGTTCCGCGCCGCCACCCCGCCGCCCGTCGCCACGGTCACCCGCTTCTCCCGCCTCGCCTTCCTCTCGGTGACGGTCCTCGTCGTCACCGGCGTCTACCAGTCCTGGCGGGGCCTCGGCTCCTGGTCGGCGCTCGTGGACTCGTCGTACGGGAGGACCCTGACCGTCAAGCTCGTGCTGACGGCCGCACTGCTGTCGGCGGCGGGCCTGTCCCGCCGCCTGACGCTCCGTCCGGCGACGACGGCTTCGGCGGCTTCGGCGGCCGCAGCCGCGGGTACAGCCGCGGATACGGATACGGATGCGGATACGGAGAAGTCCGCGGAAAGGACCTCGGCGGCCGTGCGGGAACGGATCCCGGAACTGGTGGCCTCCGCCACCCCGGACAAGCCCTCACCGGTCGCCCCCACCCGGCCCACCGCCCCCGCACAGCCCGCCTCGGACGACGGCGCCCCGGGCCCCCGGTCGCCCGCCCCGGACCCGTCCGGGGTGCCCGACCCCGACGACCCGGCCCTCGACCGCCACCGCCGCGCCCTGCGCGTCTCCGTGCTGGTGGAAGCGGCGGTGGCGGTCGTGGTGCTGCTGGTCACGACGGTGCTGACCAGCACCCTCCCGGCCCGGGCCGAGGCCGAGGCCTCGGCGACCGGGACGGCCCCGGTCGCCGGACTGCCCGCGGCGACGGTGGTCACGATCCCGTACGCCGTCGACGTCCCCGGCGGGAAGGGCGGCGTGCAGATCACCCTGGACCCGGGCCGGGTGGGCGAGAACGGCGTCCAGGCGGTGGCGTTCGACTCCGCCGGCGCCCTGGACTCGATCCCGGAACTCCGTCTCTCCTTCACCCTCACCGAGAAGGACGTCGGCCCGATCGACGCCGACCTGACCGACCGCGGCGGCTACTGGGCCACCAGCGACCTCACCCTCCCCCTGCCGGGCACCTGGACGATGAAGGCGACGATCAGGGTCTCGGACGTGGACCAGGTGACCGAGTCCCGCCCCGTGCGCATCGAACCCTGAGCCGCAGAGATCAGACGCCCGTCGGCTTCTTCGTGTGCGGCGACCGTGGCTGCGGCGGCCAGCTGGGCGGCGGTTCCGCCGACCAGGGGCTGTGATCCGGCGGGCGGTTCCAGCGTGCGTACCGCCTCGACCAGGTTCTGGGCCTCGTCGGGTTTCGGCGGCAGGGCGCCCACCACGCTGATGCGCTGTGCGTCGGGCCGGGTGAGGCCGGCGTCGCCGGGACCGGCCGGTGCCGTGAGCCGTCCGTCGGCGTAGGTGCCCGTGCCGGACTCCACGCGTTCCACGCCGTCGAGCGCGGACAGGCCGGCCGTGTACGTGGCCAGGGTGCCTCGGCGACGGCCCGGTCGATGACGACGTGGACGACAGGTCGTCCCGGCGGTGCCGGCTGTCGTGCCCGTTCCGCGTCTGGTGGTCGCGGTCGGGGGCTACCGCGGCTGGGCCATCGCCCACCCCGAGCGGTTCCAGCTCCTCCACGGGGCACCGCTGCGGGACTACGCGGCGCCCGTCAGGGGTTCCACGACCCGGGCGATGCTCCGGATGAGCGCGATCTTCCAGCGCGAGCTGTTCGCCGGGTCACCGCGGAACAACCGGCCGCGGCCCTCGTCCCCGAGCCCTCGTCCCCGAGCCCTCGTCCCCGTTCCGGGCCCACCTGGAACTCCTGGGATCCGACGGACCCGACGCTCTGCCGTCTTCCGCGACCTCGCTCCTCCTGAGTGCCTGGGGACACATGCACGGCCTCGTCGTCCTGGAGGTCTTCGGCCCCACGTCCTTCATCGGCGACCACCGGGCCGAACTGTTCCGCACCTCGATGCGCACCATGCTCGCCGACCTCCACCGGCGCATCCCGGCCGCCGGACCGGGCTGATGTCCCGTGTGCGGCAGGGACATGCCGAGGACCCCGGTGGCCGCTCGGCGGTCCGGGGTCCTGTCGTGCCTGTTCACGCGGCTGCGGGCTAGCGCGCCCCGCGGCGGGGTGTACCCGTGCTCAGGTCCGGGAAGGGCGACGCCCCCGCATCCTCGAACGGGAAGGTCTCGTCCTCCCCGAAGTCCGGGGCCTGGAAGGGGTCCGCCGCCGGGGGTGGCGATGCCGCGGTGGTCCGGCGCGGTGCCCCTTCCGGGGCGGAGAACAGCGAGGTTTCGATGAGAGGTCTCCGATTCGATGCGGGGCCATGAATGGGTCTGGCGTGTCGTGACCGGGCCCGGCGGTTCCGGAGCCGCTGCCACGACTGTGACGCAGGTCGCAGCGGCAACTTCGGCCCCAGCCACAGTTACAGGTGCGACCGGTACTGCTACAGCTTGCTCATCTTGGAGTACGGGCTCAGGATCCGCTGCTGCGCCGAACCGAAATCCACGAGTACCGCGATTCCGTCCTCGATGCCGATCACCCGGCCGAGACCGTACATGTCGTGCGTGACCTGGTCGCCCACGGCGAAGTGCTTGGGCGGCGGTGCGACCGGGGCCTTGAAGGGGCTGGTGGGCAGAATGCGCTTCGATGCAAGTGGCTTTGTCATTGTCACCAGTATGGGCCTGCGGGCGCCGCTTGCTACCGTCCTCCACAGTCCACTACTCCCGGCTCCATGGGAAACTCGGGGTGTGATCGTCGAACGTGCGTACGTATCCGGTGTCTCGCCCGATGAGGAAGAGGGGGAATGGCCGTGGTCCGTGCCCTGTGTGCGGGGGCTCGCGGCGGACGGGCTGCGCCTCACCGCGTCGGTGACCTATCTGGTCGGTGAGAACGGCTCGGGCAAGTCGACGCTGGTCGAGGCGCTCGCCGAAGGCTTCGGTCTGGACTCCTGGGGCGGTTCGCACGACTGGCGCTATGCCACTCACCGTCCGAAGTCGGTGCTGGGCGAGCGGATCCGCTTCGACGCGGCGCCGCGAGGACGCCACATGCTGGGCAGCTGGCGTGCCCGCAAGGGTTTCTTCCTGCGCGCCGAGACGGCGCTGGACGCGCTGGACCGAGAAGGGTTCGCACCGGATTCGGTCAGCCACGGCGAGGGCTTCCTCGCGGCGTTCCGGGGGAAGTTCCTCCATCCCGGGCTGTACGTGATGGACGAGCCGGAGGCGGCGCTGTCGTTCACGTCGTGCCTGGAGCTGCTCGGCCACATCGACCAGCTGGTGAAGCGCGGTGGCCAGGTCATCTGCGCCACGCACTCTCCGCTGCTGACCGCCCTGCCCGGCGCGGACATCATCGAGGTCGGCGACCACGGCATGCGCCGGACGGCCTGGGACGAACTCGCCCTGGTCGAGCACTGGCGCCGCTACCTCGCCGACCCGCGCTCCTACCTGCGGCACGTCCTGGACTGAGCGCGGAGGGCCCCGCCGTTCGCCGTCCGGTACGCCGATCCCGTTCGGCGGGGCCCACGAGGCCGCAGCGTGGCGGGTCAGCGCTTGATGTCGAAGGTGGCGGCGGAGGATACGAACAGGGTGTCCCCGTCCTTGGCCGTCGCCAGTGCCGAGACCTGCCAGGCGCCCGGGTCGAGCGCCGCCGCTTCCTTCTCGGTGACCTTCAGCGTGCAGGTGCAGCGGGAGGTCTCGTCCGAGGTGCTCCGGCACGTGGCGGTGTCCACCTCGCGGAGCTCCGCCTCGGTCGGGTTCAGCTTCGAAGCCGTGGGCCACACCAGGACGTTGAGGTTCTCGACGCCCGAGTCGTCACTCACGTCAGTGGTGAAGGTGAACGCGCCCGCCCTGTCGCCGGACGGAGCGGTGTAGTGGGCCGAGCCGTCCTTCAGGGACAGCTTCTCGGGCGCCGAGGCCGCGGCGAAGCCGGCGGCGACTCCGCCGACGAGGACGGCACCGGCGAAGGATCCGATGAGAACGCGCTTGAACATGGTGAACCCCCTGAATGTGGGCGAATTCGCTGGAACTCGCTCGGTTGGCCGGCGGGAGCGGGCGAGGTCGCGCCTGCCGGCTCGGACAGCGGGAAAGTGATGCTCCGGAGGAAGTCCGCTGGCCGTAACCGCTGGTTGTAACCGCTGGTTGTAACCGGTGGTGGAGCCGGTGGTGGGCCGCTTTCCCGATGTGATCGAGACTATGGCCGGGGGCGCCCCCGCTCCTCGGGCCGCAGGATGATTGCCGTGTGGAACCGGAGGCAGAGGAGGGCTTCGGCGTCTCCACCGGGCGGGTGGCACTGTGCCTGCAACCCAGGTAAGAGAAGGGGATCCGTCTCCAGCCGGAGTCGGGCGGCCCGCCTGCGGTCATAGCCTTGACGCCTCATGAAGCGAACCGACGACCGGCTGCTCCCGGTCCTGCTGATCTGCGTCCAGGCCGTGGTGTGGCCGGGGGCGGCGCTGGCGCGCGGGACCGTCCCGCCCGCGTCCGCCCTCCTCGTGGCGATCCTGGTCGCAGGGCCCGTCACGGCCGCACTCGCCCTGCGCCGTACCCGCCCGGTGACCACCCTCGTCCTGGTCGCCGCCGCCTGTGCGCTGGGTGCCGGGCCGCTGCCCACCGGGGCGATGGCGGTACTCGGGACCGCGGGTGTCGCACTGGCGCTGTTCACCGTGGCGACCGAACGCGACGCCTTCACCTCGGTGATGTGCACGATGGCGCTCGCCGCCTGGCAGTTCCTGCACATGATCGGCCTGCACGGGCTCAGCGACCAGGACGGGCTCGACCTCGTCCTCACCGCCCTGCTGTACGCCACCGCGTGCGGCGCAGGCCTGTTCGTACGGCGGGCCCGGTGCGCACGGCGGGCGGCCGAACAGCTGCTGAAACGTGCCGAGTCCGAACGCCATCGCCTTCCGGCGGCCGAACTACGGCGCATGGAAAGGGAGTTGCATGACGTCAGCGCCCACCATCTGACGGCCGTGGTGGTCACGGCGGGCGCGGCGCTCGGCCTGCGTGAGGCTCGCCCCGAACTGGCCGACGAGGCACTCAGGTTCGCCGTCGGCACCGGCCACGAGGTGACCCGAGCGCTCGGCGCGGTACGGGCGCCCTCGCCCTCGCGCGAGGAACTTTCCTCGCCCGAGGACCGGTTGCTGGACCTGGTCGAGGGATTCCGGCGGCTGGGCCAACAAGTGGACTACGAGATAGGTCCCTTGCCGGACGGCTCCGTCGCCGACGCGGCCTTCGGCATCGTGCGTGAGGCATTGACCAACGTGGCCCGGCACGCCCCCGGCGCGCACACGAGGGTGCGGTGCCGGTACGGCGACACGCGTACGGACGTCGTGGTCACGAGCTCGGCACCGCCGGCCGGGGCGACGGCGCACGGCGCGGATCTCGGCGGGGGGCGCGGCACGGCCTTCCTGCGGTCCCGGGCGCGGGAGGCGGGAGGCACGCTGACCAGCGGCCCGACGGCGGACGGCGGCTGGGAGGTGTCCGCGGCCCTGCCCGGCCGGACCGCGGCCCCGGTGGAGCGGTCCGTCCCCCGCGGCTACCGGCTCGCGCAGCTGACGGCCGCGGCCGGCCTCGTCCTGCAGCCGCTCCTCCCCGTCCTGGTCATCAGGGCGGAGGACATGCCGAGCGGGTCGCAGGTGTCCGCCGGCGCGCTTTTCGCGCTGCTGGCCGCGGCACAGGCGGTCACGCTGCTGTGGCTGCGCCGGGCGCCCCGTGCGGCCACCGGCGTCCTGCTCGCGCTGGCCCCGCTGTGGCCGGTGGCGATGGCGGTGGGCGACTACACCGGGCCGGTCGTCCTGCCGCCCGCGCTGAGCATGCTCGCCACCTGTGGGGCGCTCGTCGCACACGCGGCGCAGGCGTCCCGTACCGCCGCCGGCCCGCCCCCCGCCGGGAACCGCGCGCACCTGTCGCCCCGGTGGCTCCGCCCGGTCGCAGCAGCGACGGCGACGGCAGTGACACTGGCTGTGGCGGTGCACGCGGCGGCCGCGACCGCCGCCGTCCTGGGCCGGGGCACCACGGCCCCCGTCTGGGCCGTCGCCGCGTCGGCGACGGCCGGGGCGTCCGTGGCGGTCGGCGCGGCCCTGTGGGGCGGAACCCTGCGCGGCCGGCGCGACCGGTTCGTCCAGGGCACCCGGGACGAACGTCTCGCCGCCTGGACCGAGGAGGCCGTCCGGGACGCGTGGGCCGAGCGCCGCCGGATCGCCGCCGGGCTGGAGACCACCGTGCTGGCACGCACCGCCGACATGGTCGCGGAGGCGGAGGCGGGCCGGCTCGACGGGACCGCGGAACGCGCCCGCGAGGCCCTGACCGCGATGCGCGCCCTCCTCGACACGGTCGGAGAGGGCGGGACGGAGGTCGCGCGGCGGCCGCAGCCCACCCTCCAGGCCCTCGACCTGCTCGCCCACCAGTGCCGGGCCACCGGCCGTGACGTGGAGATACGGCTGACCGGCAGGGTGCCCGAGCGGCTGCCCACCGCGGTGGACCTGACCGCATACCATGCGGCCGAGACCGTGCTCGCGGCGAGCGGTGAGGGACCCACGGTCCTGGAACTCGACGCGCGCGACGACATGTTGACGCTCACGGTCACCGGGGTGCCGGGCGCCGCCCACGGCATCGTGCGGGAACGGCTCGTGGCGAGGGTCGCGGCGCTCGACGGTACGGTGACCACCGGCCCTGCGGACACCGTCCACCTCCGGCTGCCCCTGACTCCGGGCACGGAGGCTCCGGGCACGGAGGCCGGCGGCACGCCCGGGGCGACCGGCGCGCCGGTCGCCGGGCAGGGGGACGAGGGGGAGAGGGAACGATGAGCCTCAGGGTGCTGGTCGTCGACGACCAGGGCATCGTACGGGCGGGGTTCACCGCCGTGATCGGGGCCGAGGAGGACATGACGGTCGTCGGCGAGGCCGCCGACGGCGCCGCCGCGGTGCGGCTCGCGGAGGAACTGGCCCCCGATGTCGTCGTCATGGACGTCCGGATGCCCGAACTGGACGGCATCGCCGCCACCCGGATCATCACCGGCAAGGAGAACGCGCCCCGCGTCCTGGTGCTGACCACCTTCGACCTCGACGTGTACGTCTTCGACGCGCTGCGCGCCGGCGCCTCCGGCTTCCTGCTCAAGGACGTGCACCCCGCCGAACTGCTCCAGGGCATCCGGGTGGTGGCCGCCGGCGAGAGCGTGCTCTCCCCGTCCGCGACCCGCAGGCTCATCGGCCACTACGCGTCCGGTGCGCCCACCCGGATCCACACCGGGGGCACCCACCCCGAGCTGGACACCCTGACCGCGCGGGAACGTTACGTCCTGACCCTGGTGGCGTCCGGACTCACCAACCTGGAGATCGGCGCCGAACTCGGGATCACCGTCGGCACGGTGAAGTCCCATGTGAACGCGCTGCTGCGCAAGCTCGGACTGCGCGACCGGGTACAGGCGACGATCCTCGCCTACGACGTCGGCCTCGCCCGCCCGCATCCGCCGGGCGCCCACCTCTGACGTCCCTGATCACGTCCGGCACCGAAAGACAGAGGCCCACCACCATGACCGATCCCGGCGGATCCACCAGTCCTGCCAGTCCTGCCAGTCCTGCCAGTCCTGCCAGTCCTGGCCGGCTTGCCAGATCCCTTTCCCGTCGGTTGCGCCACCTCTTCGGCGATGTGTTCGCCCTCGTCTACCTCGGGGGCTGTGCCGCCCTGCTCGTGTGGGCGCTCGTGGTGAGCGCCACCGGCGACGGCTCGGACGCGTCCTTCGCGGGCGTCATCCCGCTGCTGGCCACGGCCCCGGTGAGCATCGTGCTGCTCCTGCTGCCGGGCGGCCCCATGACGCTCCTCGTCGCGATCGTCGGCGGCGCGCTGGCCAACGCCGCGGTCATCGGCTGGTGCGCCCGCGCGCTCCGCCGCGGCGGCCGCCCGGACCCGGCCGGCTGAGCAGCCGGGTGTGGGGCTGCCGGGTGCCGCGCGCCCCCGGGGATTCCGGCAGGTTCCGTCAGGAGTCGAAGCGTTGACGGGCGGCGTCGATGTGGCCGAGGTACTGGTGGGTCCAGCCGCACATGCCGTCGACCATGGCGCGCAGGGCCCGGCCCGGTTCGGTGAGGGTGTACTCGACCCGCGGCGGCACGGTGGGGTGCACCGTGCGCTCGACCAGGCCGTAGCGCTCCAGCATGCGCAGGTTCTGGGTGAGCATCTTGTGGCTGATGCCCTCGACCGCGTCCCGCAACTCGCTGAAGCGCAGAGTCCGGTCACCGAGTCCCTCGATGATCAGCAGTGCCCACTTGTTGGCGACGTCCGAGAAGATCTCCCGCGCCAGAGAATCCGCGCGCCTCAGGTCCGCATCCTCGGGCGAGCCCGTGTACTGCTTGGTTCCCATCTGGTTCCCCAGTCACCGAAAAGTGCGTTCTTCCAGGTCGGCAGCCACTCTCCTGCAGTTCCTGGGTAACCACAAGAGAGCGTGCGTGCGCGCCCTCACCGAAGGACAATCAACATGGCCACCACCGACGTCTTCCACCACCACGTCCCGGCCGAGAGCGGCTTCGGCTACACGCAGGCGATCAGGTCCGGCGACCTGATCCACGTGTCCGGTCAGCTCTCGCTCGACAGGAGGGCGCGTTCCGTCACGCCGAAGACCTCGCCGCCCAGCTCAAGCCGACCTACACCGACGTCGACAAGGTCCTGGACCACTACGGCGTCACCCGCAACCAGGTCGTCTCGCAGACCCCGTACGTGGTGAACCTGTTGCGGAACGCCGACACGGTGGCGGAGGGCAACCGGGCGTACCTCGGCGGCCACCACCCGGTCAGCACCGTCGTCGGCGTTGGCGAACTGACGTTCCCCGGCCAGGTCGTCGAGACCGGCTGCGTCGTCGGCACGGGGCCGGCGGCGTACTTCCGGGAGCCGCATCCACGGACCCGCGCGGCCAGGGGACCCGTTGGTGCTGCGGCATCGACGGCACGGGCGAGCCCTACGGTCCGGGAGGCGTCCCGGTGCTCTCGTCGGGGGTGCCGGCCTTGCCGAGTTCCGCCGTGAACTGCGCGCCGGTGAGCAGCGCGAGGTTGGACAGCCAGAGCCAGACGAGGAACACGACGACGCCGGCGAGGGAGCCGTAGAGCCTGCTGTACGTGCTCAGGGTGGAGGCGTACAGCGTGAACCCCGTGGAGACGGCCAGCCAGAGCGCGGCGGCCAGCATGCCGCCCGGCACGCTGTGCCCGCGCCGACGGGCCGGGACGGGCCCGGTGTGGAAGACCACGACGACCAGCAGTGCCACCAGGCACAGCAGCAGCGGCCAGCGCAGCAGGTTCCAGCCCCAGGCCGCTGTGGTGCCCAGGCCGATGACCCGGCCCACGGCCTGCGCCAGCGGCCCGGTCAGCAGCAGGGCGAGGGAGCCGGCCAGGAGCAGGGCGAGCAGGGCGAGGGCGGTGAGCACGATGCGGTGCGCCGTGCGCCAGGGCGAACGGCGGTCCTCGACCCGGTGCATGCGGTGCAGGGCACGGCGGAAGACGGCGAGGTAGCTGGAGGCGGACCACAACGCGCTGACGGTACCGGCCACCAGCAGCGGCCAGGCGCTCCCGTCCGTGCCCAGCACGCGGGACAGGACGGCGTGCAGGGCGTCGGCGGACTCGGCGGGGGCGTACGCGGTGACGTGGGTGACGAACTCCTCGGCCGTGCTCGGGCTGAACGTGCCGAACGCCAGGACGGTCACCAGCATCGCCGGCATCACCGCCAGGATCGCGTAGTACGTCAGGGCCGCGGCGTAGTCGGAGATGTCGTCGTTCCACAGGGACGCCGGGGTGCGCCGCAGCGCCGGCCCCCACGCGGCGGGCAGCCTCGGCCGGGCGGCGCGGCGGAGGGCGCGGCGGGCGCCGCCGGCGTGCGGGTCAGCGGACACGGGGTCTGCCGTGCGGGGCCGCGCCGGTACGGTTGCGGGTGCGCGCGCGATACGGAGCGGCCGACGTCTCTGCCTCGGCCGTCCCCGCGCACAGGGCGGGCGGGGCGGCGTCCGCGGACGCCGCCGTGGTCGCCTGCGCCGCGCCGCCGGTGCGTGGCGCCGCCAGGCCCTTCGGATCCCTCGTGGTGACTGCGGTCTGCGTGGTCATGGCATGCCCCCTCTCCGCGTCGGATGACGTGCCTCCGTCTGTGGGGACCGCCGCGGTCGCGGTTGTGACGCGGATGCCCGCAAACGTCGGCGGAACACCGGCGGGGCCGGGGCACTTGCGGCCCCGGCCCCGTTCCCCCGCACCGTCAGGCAGCGGGCATGAGGACGGTGTCGATGGTGTGGTCCTCGGCGTCGACGGTCCTGACGCTGCCGCGGACGACCTTGGCGGAGTCGTTCACGGTGTGGTCCTCGCCGCTCTGTCCCCCGAGGGGCCCACGGCACGGGTGACCGTGACGGTCACAGGCCTCGTCCGACCCGTCCACCCACACCGGCCCACCCGTACCGGCCCGCCCGTACCGGGCCACCCACACCGGCCCACCCACACCGGCCCGCCCGTACCGGGCCGCCCGTACCGGGCCGCCCGTACCGGGCCGCCCGTACCGGGCCGCCCGTACCGGGCCGCCCGTACCGGGGCGGACGTGGCAGACGTGGCGGACGTGGCAGACGTAAGGGTTTCGTCATCCGTCGGGCGGCCCCGGACGGCCGCTCGGCCCATTGAATGGGGGGAGACGAGCGGTTCTTACGAGGAGGCGGAAATGGGACGGGTGCGGAGCGCGTCGAGCAGGCCGCGGACGGTCGGTGCGGTGCTGGTGGTGGCGGCCGTCGTGGTCGGCTTCGGGCTGTACTGGTTCCAGCCGTGGAAGCTGTGGCAGGACGAGACGGTGCGGGAGGCACTGCCCGGGACCGTGGCCGCCTCGACGGCGCCCGCCGAGGCGCCGGCCGGTGAGCCTTCCGGAGAGCCCTCCGGGGCGGATGCGGCGACGGCCGGACCGGTGACCGTGGCGAGCGGCGAGCTGATCAGCCACGAGCACGCGACGTCCGGCACGGTGAAGCTCGTCCAACTGGCCGACGGCTCCCACGTGGTGCGCCTGGAGCGGCTCGACACCAGCAACGGACCCGACCTGCGCGTGTGGCTGACCGACGCGCCGGTGAAGGAGGGAACCGCCGGCTGGCGCGTCTTCGACGACGGGGAGTACGTCAGCCTCGGCAAGCTCAAGGGCAACAAGGGCAGCCACAACTACGCCCTGCCCGAAGACGTCGACCCGGCCCGGTTCAGCAGCGTCAGCATCTGGTGCGACCGCTTCGACGTCTCCTTCGGCGCCGCCGAACTGGCCCGGGCCTGACGCGAACGGCGGGGTTCCCGCGCGGGCCGTTTCCCGGCGAGCCGGCCGGTGACGGGCCGACTGCACCCATGCGGCCCCAAGAGGGCGGCACATCTGAGTAGTTGTGCTCATGCGCGGCGCCCACGACGGCAGCATGCTGGACGGTATGCGATCAGCAGGCTTTCACCCGTGTACGGGACGGGGGCGGGGATGAGGCCCGGCGGCGGGCCGTCGACCGGTGCGCAGGTCGGGGTCGGCGTGGCGCTGCTCGTTGTCGACCTGATGGCCGTCACCTGGTTGGTGTTCGGGTACGGGATGACGGGCTGGGCCGACAGCCACGACGACGGCAACGCGCCCGACGCGCCCGGGGAAGCGTTGCGGGGGATGTGGCTCCTGGCCGGCGGCGCCGTGGTGACGGGCGGCGGTCTTCTTGCCCTGCGATGGCGGATTCCCGGCCTCGTGCAGCTGGTCGTCCTGGGAGCCGGAGCAGCACTGCTCGCCCACCTCGCCGCCCGTGGATAGCGCGTAGCGGAATCCGCCCCGACCCACCGTCCTCTCGAGGTCCCGTGGTCGAGGCCGAACACGGTCCGGCCCGTCCGCCGCGCCTTCATGGACATCGACTGTCCCGCGAGCCCTGTCCGGATCAACGCATGTCCGAAGGGTGCCGCAGCCGATCGAAGGGCGGCCCGGCCCGCCCCGGTGGTGTCCGGGCCGATGGCGCTCCGGGTGCCGATGTGCTCGCGCTGCGGTGTTTTCGGCGGAAAGTCACGGGCTGTGCTTGTTGAGCACCAGAGTTCCGCTGTGCATTGGGTGAGCCGCACGTCACGCGGGGTGCCAGCCGTCCGGTGGGGCGTTACGCGTCTGACGTGCGCTGTTGGGGGCCCATGCATGGGTTGACCAAGGGTGCGAACGCAGGTCGTGGCGGCGATGGAGCGTCTGATGACGGCGAACCGGGCGGAGATCGGACGGGCGGATACGAAAGCTGCCGTCCTGCTCGGGGTGACGGGAGCCGTGCTCGGTGCCTTCGTCAGCGTCTCCCCGAACCCCGAGGCCCTGCGGTTGAGCGCGGCCGGAACCTCGCTCCTGGCCATCCTCTGCTTCGTGTGCGCCATCGCGCCGCGCCACCGGGCCGGCAGGCGGCACGGCACCGCAGGCCCCGGGTACTTCGGACACATCACAGCGGGGATGGGCACCCAGGGGCTGAGCCGCGCCCTCACGCGTGCCTCGAGCGATCCTGCCGGACCCCTGCTCGCCTCCCTGCTGGTCACCAGCGAGATCGTCCGCAGGAAGTACCGCTGGGTGGAGCGGGGCACCTTCATGCTGGTCGTGGCGCTCCCCCAGTTCGCAGCCGCCCTGTACGCCGCGTGATGCCCACCGGGCGCCCGCGCCCGTCGGGTGCCACGGATGCCGCGACCGCCCGGACCCACCGGTGGCTTCGACGGGTTCGGGCGTGCCGGGCAACGGTCCGTTCGCGAGGTCAGTTCACGGTGAAGAAGTAGTCGTAGGAGGCCAGTTGAATGCCGGAGCGAGTCGTCGCGTAGACCGTGAGGTAGTGGAAACCGTCCGTGTCCGGGATCCATTCGGTGCTCGCGGTGTGGTCGGGGCCCGCAGCGACCGCGACCTCGGGGCCCCCGTCGAAGGAGTACGTGTAGTTCACGACGTCCTCCACCTTCGGCGCGAACGTGAACGTGCCCGGGACGCCGGCGCCGCCGCTCGATCCGTTCTCGGGGTAGACGTCCGAAGTGACGGTGGGCGTCGTGTCGTAGCTGATGTTCCACGATGCCGCGTCGCTGACCCAGCCGTTCGCGCTCCTGCTGGTCACCTGGAGCAATTCGCCGTAGATGCCGTCGAGCGTGAGCTCCACCTGCGCTGTGCCGTCCTCCGCCGCCGTGACGTCGACGGTCCTGGTGCCGCCCTGGCCGTCGCCGGTCTGTACGGAGTAACCGACGACCGGGCTCGTCGACTGGAGCGCCGCGTCGGGCCGGAGCGTGAACGTGGTCTTCCTGCCGAACTCGGGTGACGGGACGGCCGGGGTGACAGTCGGAGCCGTGGAACCGACGCGGAACGTGTAGCTGGTGACCGCCGAGCCGTTGAAGGCCCGGTCCAGGCTGCGCACCCACAAAGTCATCACGCCGGCACCGCGCGGCGGAATCAGGCTGAGCGTTGCCGAACCACCGGGGGTGTCGGCGCGCTTGAAGTACTCGGGGTCCGAGTACGGGTCGACGGGCTGCGGGATGCCGTAGTCGCCGATGCTGGTGCCGATGACCGAAAGGTCCTGATGCCAGGAGAACTGGAACCCGGTGACATCGTCGGCGCCGTTGGCGTTCAGCGTGAACGTGACCGGCCGGCCGCCCTGGTTCCACCCGTCCGGGAGGTAGTTCGGCGAGGAGAGGGTGGGCGCGTTCGCGGGGCGGGTGTTGTCGATCGTGACGTAGCAGGGAGCAGACCACTCCGAGGCCGCGTTCCCGGCCACTGTCTGTGCCTGCCAGGCGTAGGTCTGCCCATCGGTGAGCGCGGCGGCGGGCACGGTGGCGGGAGCCTCGAACCGGGGTCTGGCCCGGTCGCGGGTAACCGTGGTGATCTGCTCCGGGTCGGTGGTCGGCCAGATCTGATACCGCGCAGTCACCAGGGAGTCGCCGGTGGTGCCGGGGATGCCCGTGATGACCAGGCCGTCGCGGGCCCAGAGGTGGGTGGGCCGGTTCACGTCGGCCGAGCAGTGCCGGTTGCCGTTGAACAGCTGAGTGGGTGCGGTGGGCGTTCCGTCAGCGGCGCTCGCGGGCGATGCGACGGCGGCCAGCGTCAGGCCGAGGACTCCCAGAGAAGCGAGGACGGCACGTAATCCCGCGCCGAAGGACATGGTCAAGTGGTCCCTCCCTGTCGAATGCCCGTACACCGGTGCCCCGATGCGCACTGGTGTACGGGCGGCGAGGGGATCGTACGCGGACGCCGCAGACGGACGCAGAGAATAAAGAAGGACCGACCGAGCGGCCGCGTGGATCCTCGTGGCCGTGGGGGACTTTGGCGACCGTCGCCTCCAGGAACAGCAAGCGGAGAGCCTCCCGCTCGAAGGGCTGCGGTGCCCGCATCGGGTAGCGCCGAGGTAAGCCCAAAAGCCGCCAGTACTTGATTTTGGCGCCCTGTGCAGTAGTGGCCGTCACCCATTCGGCCGAAGGTCGTTGATGCTGATACTGACCGATCTCTGGGCCTGGGGCGGGACTTGTGACCTCGATCGAGCGGACCGCGTACCCGCGGTTCAAGCGGCTGATCACCGCGCATGAGCTGCATCTCTTCTTCGCGCCGACGCGGGAGGAGGCGGCGTGGGCCGCCGAGCGGATGGACTCCGACGGGCATCAGCTCGCGCTGCTGCTGGCGCTGAAGTCGTATCAGCGGATGGGCCGGTTCCCGAAGCCGGACGAGTATCCGGAAATGGTGGTCGACTTCGTCCGCCGTACGGTCGAGCTGCCGGAGGGCACGCTCCCGTTGTACGAGACGGGCCGCACCGCTGAGCGGCAGCGTACGGAGGTGCGCCAGCGGGTGGGGACGAAGTACCAGCAATCCCAGGCCCGGCAGATCGCTGAGGCGGCGATCCGCAAGGAGGCCGCTGCGAAGAACCGCCCCGCCGACCTGATCAATATCGCGCTGGAGAAGGTGGTGGCGGCCGGGCTGGAACTGCCGGCGTTCTCCACCTTCGACACGATGACCTCCACGGTCCGCACCGAGGTGAACGCCTCGATCTGCTGCGGCATCCATGACCGGATGAGCCTCGCCGAGCAGGCGGGGATGCTGCGGCTGCTGGAAGAGCGCGACAGCGACGGCACCACGCAGTTCAACCGGCTGAAGCAGAGGGCCCAGGGCCCGAGCTGGTCGCACTTCAAGCGCCTGTTCACGCACCTGGAGTGGCTGGATGAGCTCGGCGACACCGCGGTGTGGGTGGACGGCGTCGCGGCGCCGAAGGTCACCGACTTCGCCGGGGAAGCGGACGCGGCAGACGCCTCCGAATTGCGGGACTACGCGGCCGTCAAGCGGATCGCGCTGCTGGCCTGCCTCGCCCACAAGGCACGGATGCGGGTACGGGACGATCTGGCGACGATGTTCTGCAAGCGGGTCGCCATGAAGATCAAGAAGGCCAAGGAGGAGCTGGAGGAGATCCGGCGCGCCGAGCGGGAGATCGTCGAGGCCCTGATCGGGAACTACCGCACTGTGCTCAAGAACCTCGACGACGGCGGCCCCGCCCAGGAGGCGCTGGCGAAGGCCGCGGCGATGACCGTCGAGGCCGTGAAGGCCCTGGAAGGGCTGGACGAGGCAGCGCCGGTGGAGGAGGTTGCCCGGCGCCTGGGCGGGGAGGTCTCCCCTGCCGTGCTTGCCCTGGCCAAGGCCCAGCTGGTGCAGGCCGGCGGCCTGGGGGCGGTCACCAAGGCGGTCGAGAGCTTCGGCGGGTTCGCGGGGCAGTACGAGCAGATCGAGAAGGTCTCCGCGCATCACGGCAACTTCTGGGAAGTGCTGCTGTACGGACAGCTCGGCCGGGACCGGTCGGTGATGTTCGACCTGGCGGAGAAGCTGGAGTTCACCACCACGTCCGAGGACGGGCGGGTGCTGACCGCGCTCACGCACGCGATGCGGCACGAGAGCGCCCGCGGCGAGTACATCACCGCGCTCGGCGAGAACGGCAAGACCATCGACATCTCCTTCGCCACGCAGAACTGGCGCAAGGCCGTACTCGACAAGACGCGGCCGGGCCGGTTCGTCCGCAAGCACTTCGAAGCGATGGTCTTCACCCACCTCGCCGAGGAGCTGCGCACCGGCGACGTCGCGGTGGCCGGCTCGGAGGAGTACGCCGACTGGTCCGAGCAGCTGCTCGCGTGGGAGGACATCCAGGAGAAACTGGCCGACTACCTGGTGGAGGTCGGGCTGTGCGAGGAGGGCGAGGCCCGTGCCTTCGACGCGGCGTCCTTCCGCCGGCAGCTGGAAGACAAGCTGCGGAATGCTGCCGCGGCGGCGGATGCCGGGTACCCGGACAACGAGGGCCTGGTCATCGACCCCGAGACCGGCATTCCGTCACTCAAGCCGCACCGCTCCAAGGGGCAGCGGCCCTCGGCGAAGCGCCTGGAGCAGGAGGTCAAGGCCCGGATGCCGGAGCGCACACTGATGGGGATCGTGGCCCGCACCGCGTACTGGGTGGAGTGGTGGCGCCGCTTCGGGCCTCCCTCGGGCAACGACCCGAAGCTGAAGGACCCGTTCGGCCGGTACGTGCTCACCACCTTCGTCAAGGGCACCAACATGGGCCCGTACGAGGCGGCCAAGCACATCCCCGGGGTGTCCGGGCACGAGCTGTCGTACGTGGCCAACCGGCACTTCTCCATCGCGTTGCTGAACGAGGCCGTCGCCGACCTGGTCAACGCGCACGCCCGCCTCGACATCTCCCAGGCGTGGGGCGACGGCACCGCCGTGGCGGCGGACGGCACCCACATGGACACGTACCTCAACAACCTGCTCGCCGAGACGAGCGTGCGGTACGGCAAGGCGGGCGGGATCGCCTACCACCACATCTCGGACACCTATATCGCGCTGTTCACGCACTTCATCCCGTGCGGGGTGTGGGAGGCCGTCTACATCATCGAGGGCCTCCTCAAGAACACCTCCGAGGTCAAGCCGACCACCGTGCACGCCGACACCCAGGGCCAGAGCGTGCCCGTTTTCGCCCTGGCGCATCTGCTGGGCTTCGATCTGATGCCCAGGATCAGGAACTGGAAGGGCCTGACCTTCTACCGTCCGTCCAAGCAGAGCGAGTACGTCCACATCGACTCCCTGTTCGGCGAGCCGGGCAAGAACGTCATCGACTGGGATCTGATCGAGTCCCAGTTCCGGCACCTGATGAAGGTGGCCGTGTCCGTGCGGGAGGGCGCCATCTCGTCCTCGACGCTGCTCAAGCGGCTGCGGTCGGGCTCGCACAAGAACTCCACCTACACCGCCTTCCGTGAGGTCGGCCGCGTGATCCGCACGGTGCAGCTGCTGCGCTACCTCTCGGACGCGCCGCTGCGCCGGCGGGTGACCGCGGCGACGAACAAGGTCGAGTCGTTCAACCGGTTCTCCCAGTGGGTCGGCTTCGGCAACCAGGGCGTCCTCGCCGACAACGACCCCATCGAGCAGGAGAAGGCGATGAAGTTCAACGCCCTGCTCACAAACGCGGTGATCTTCCACAACGCCCTGGACATCGCGGAGATCGTCCGACAGCTCCTTCAGGAGGGCTGGGAGATCGACCCGGAGGACCTGGCGCATATCTCGCCGTACCTGACGGAGCACATCAAACGGTTCGGCGAGTACTCCACCCACGAACTCGGAATCCAGCCCGAGGCGTACAAGACGAAACTCGATGTCGACTTCACCCAGTTCCGCGAGCAGGACCTGACCGCTGCGGGCCTCGGCCAGGCCGCCTGAGACGGCCACAGCCGAGGCGACATCCGCTCGGTCGCTTACACGGGATCAGTCGGTGGTGAAGTTGGTCATCGCCGCAGCCGGGTAGCGGCTGCCCGCCGAGCCGTGGGGAAGGATCTCGGTGATGCGGGCCAGGTCGGCGTCAGTGAGCTGGACGCTGTCCGCGCCGGCGTTCTCTTCGAGACGCTTGGCACTGCGGGTGCCGGGGATGGGCACGATGTCCTGACCCTGGGCGAGGAGCCAGGCCAGCGCGAGTTGGGCGGTGGTGATGCCCTTGGCCGCGGCGAGTTCCTTGAGCTGTTCGGTGGCGCGGAGGTTATAGGTGTAGTTCTCGCCCTGCCAGCGCTCGTCCCAGCTGCGCATGTCGTCCGCAGGGTATTCGCTCGCGGGCTTGACCGCACCGGTCAGGAAGCCTCGGCCGAGCGGGGAGTAAGGCACCAGGCCGATGCCGAGCTCCCGCAGGACGGGGAGGATCGCCTCCTGCACCTCGCGCTCGAAGAGGGAGTACTCGTACTGAAGGGCGGAGACCGGGGTGACGGCATGGGCGCGGTGGATGTACTGGGGTCCGACGTTGCTCAGGCCGAAGTACCTGACCTTCCCCTCGGTGATCAGTTCACCGACTACGCCCGCGACTTCCTCGGCGGGGACGTCGGGGTCGGAGATGTGCTGGTAGAACAGGTCGATGTGGTCGCTCTGCAGGTAGCGCAAGCTGTTCTCGGCGACCTTGCGGATGTTCTCGGGGCGGCTGTCGAAGCCGGAGCCGAGCGGCTGGGCGGTCATGTCGAAGCCGAACTTGGTGGCCAGGACCACCTCGTCACGGAAGCCCCGGACCGCCTTGCCCAGCAGGATCTCGTTGCTGCCGGTACCGGCGCCGTACAGCTCGGCGGTGTCGAAGAAGTCGATCCCGAGTTCGTGCGCGCGGTGGATGGTGGCGGTGCCCTCGTCATCGTTCGACGCGCCGTAAGCCATGGACATGCCCATGATGCCGAGACCGAGCGCCGAGACGCGCAGGCCTTGAGAGCCCAGGTTGCGCTGCTGCATAAGTTCACTTCCTCCGTGCTTGTCGGTCCCACCCCGAACGGATCGAACCGAACTGTTCGGTTTTAACTCTACGGGCAGGCATCCCGCAACGCCAAACCAAACCGTTCGGTGCTTTACCCTGGGGTTATGTCCCATTCCCTCGACGCCGGCCAGACCTCAGCACCCGCAACTGTTTCTGACGGCGGCGACACCACGCGTGAACGGATACTCGCCGCCGCCATGGAGGAGTTCGCCCGCCACGGCATCGCCGGTGCCCGCGTCGACCGCATCGCCAAACGCGCTCGGACCAGCAAGGAGCGGGTCTACGCCTACTTCCGCAGCAAGGAGGCGCTCTACGCCCATGTCGCCGGGCGAGAGTTCTCCGTCATTGCCGAAGCCGTCCAGATAGACCCGTCCGACCTTCCCGGCTACGCGGGCCGCCTGTTCGACTACTTCACCGCCCGTCCGGACCATCACCGCCTGATCACCTGGGGTCGCCTCGAACTGGCTGACGCCGCGGCCACCGAAGACGATCCCACCCGGGCGGCCATCGTCCGCAAGCTCGACCAGCTCAGCCAGGCTCAGCAGGCCGGGCAACTCAGTCCCGCCTGGGACCCGGCCGACGTCCTCGCCCTGGTCAACCAGATCGCCACTACGTGGGCAGCCCAACCCGAACTCGCCGAAGCCGCGGCCGAGCACGCCACAGACTCCTCCACCGCAGCCCGCCGCGACGCCGTGGTGACCGCAGTCGAGCAGCTCTTCCCCCGAGAGGTCTGAGCGCACCCACACCAGGCGGGAACCCGCACGGGGGCACATGCGCTGGTGACCGGAATGGGGGTTCTCGTGGCAAGGCTCCGGCCACCCGGTCCTACTCGTCCTGATCGCGCGGGAAAGTCCCGAGGTTCGCACTCGTAGAAATGAGCAGTTTCGCCACAGGGGCGCAGGCCACGCGAACGCGCAAGAACCCCCGGGCACGGGTCGGGGACTCCGCGGGGCCCAGGAGAACTCGGGGAACGTCGCACACCAAGTACCGCCCCTTCGTGTCGTCAAACGATCGTTTGACGACAGGCAGCCGGCGCGACCAATGAACCCGTGCAATCCGGGGGTTTGCGGCGGCGCCAATCCAATCGGATCCGATGACGGCTGATGACAGGGTTTGCTGACAGCTAGGGTCGAATGCGAGCACCGACACGAGGAGCGGCATGGCCAACCTGGTCTACAAACGGGTGTCGACCGACCAGCAATCGACCGACCGCCAGAACCTCGTCCTGGCCGAGGCCGGGATCGAGGACCCGGTCGCCTTCGAGGAAGCCGCGGGCACCTCCAGCCGCCTCCACCCGCTCCAGCGCCCGAAGTTCGCCGAACTGCTCGTGTACGCGCGGCCGGGCGACACCGTGCACATCTCCGAGATGTTCCGCCTCGTGCGCGGCACCGGGCACATCCTCGACGTGCTCGACGTCCTGCACCGCGACCAGGTGGCGCTGCGCATTCACGACGGCGCGTTCTCCGCGATGGATCTCACCGCCCGCCACCCGCGCACGGGCGAACTGCTGTCCACCGTGAAGTTCATGGTCCAGACCCTCGCCGCAGCCGGCGAACTCCAACGCGACCTCCAGCGCGAGCTGACGTACGACGGACTGCGAGCCGCCGAGGCGAAGGGCAACAAGGGCGGGCGCCGCCCGGCCGTCACGGCCGGGAAGACCGACTACGTGCGTGCCGCGTACCTGGAAGGCCGTTCCCTCGCGGCCCTCGCCCGCGACCACGACGTCAGCCGGGGCGCCATCCGCACCGCCGTCGCCGACCTCCTGCCCGACTACACGGCCACCGAGCCGAGCACCCCGGCCCCGGAACTCCCCGTCGTCCTCGACATGCCGGGCAAGGTCGCCGACTTCCTCCGCGCGGCCGAGCTGGAGCCCGCCGAGCGCGCCACGCTCAACCAAGGGGTGACCGTACGGCGCGGCCAGGGCTACACCCTGCGCGTCACCGCCGTGCCCGCGCTCCACCACCGGCTCCTCGGCCTCTGCCAGGCCCTCGACGGCGCCGCGGCGGTCCCGGCCCAGCGCAAGGCCCGCCGTGAGTACGAGAACCGCGTCAACGCGCTCCCGGTTGCCAGCCTGCGCTGAACGGACCGAGCACCACACCCACCAAGATCAAGTACTGGCGGCTTTTGGGCTTACCTCGGCGCTACCCCCGCATCGGACGCCTGCGATTCGTGGCTGACGCCGCGGCCGGTCCGTCCGCTCGTACGAGACCGGACAGCCGCCTGCGCGTGCGGTTCCCGATCTCCCTCGAGCCCCTGCCCGGTCGGCTCACAGGCGGGTGGCCCAGGGTTGAACCATGAGCCGATCCACCGTGAACGGTGGGAGGCCGGAGGCGGGGTGCGTTTCATGAGCGGACTGGTACTCGGCGCCTTCGGCCTTGTCGCCCTCGCTGTCCTCGCCTTCGGGGTGTACTTTCCGCGTCACCACCGCCGGGACCTGGTCGCGGCCTTCCCCGGCGCGAACGTCGGGGTCCTCGCCGTCGCGATGATGCCCGGCTCCGCATCGGTGGGGCCCGGGCTGGGGACGGGACCGTCCGGGATGTACGCACATGCCCACGATCTGGAACGCGGTACCGCCGTCACCGATGATCCGCCCCGTGCCGACGGCCCTTCCGTGCCGACGGCCCTTCCGTGCCGACGGCCCTTCCGTGCCGACGGCCCTTCCGTGCCGACGGCCCTTCCGTGCCGACGGCCCCTCCGTGCCGTCGGCCGGACGGCGTCCTTCGTTTGCCGACCTTCTGCGGGAATACCCCCTGGGGGTATGTGGTTCCGTGGCGTGAGGCCCGGTAACGGGGCACACTGGACGGGAATGGGGATGACGGTCATGGACCACGGCACGCAACACACCGGCACCGCGCACGACCACGCAGCCCACGAGCATCGCGCCGAGGGCCACGGCTCGCCCACGCCGGGCGCGTCCTGGTCCACGGCGGTGAGGGCGACCCTGCACTGCCTGACCGGCTGCGCCATCGGTGAGATCCTCGGCATGGTCATCGGTACCGCCCTGATGTGGGGCAACGTCGAGACCATGGTCCTGGCGATCTCGCTCGCCTTCCTGTTCGGCTACTCGTTCACGCTGTTCGCGGTCCGCCGGGCGGGCCTGGGCTTCAAGGCCGCCGTCAAGGTCGCCCTGGCCGCCGACACCGTGTCCATCGCCGTGATGGAACTCGTCGACAACGGCATCATCGCGCTCACCCCCGGGGCGATGGACGCCCACCTGTCCGACGGGCTGTTCTGGTCCGCCCTCCTGGGCGGCTTCGTCGTCGCCTTCCTGATCACCACCCCGATCAACAAGTGGATGATCGGCCGCGGCAAGGGCCACGCCGTCGTCCACGCCCACCACTGACCCGGCGTCCACCGGGGGCGCCGGCTCCCGGGCGATCAGCCCAGGCGAACGGCAGGCGTTTTGCGGAGGGACGGCGTCGTCCGACGTCCTCACGTACACACACGTCGTGTGCTCGGGCGGCTGGTCGGGCGGTCGGCCTCCGCGTACACGCCTCGCGTCATTCCCGTGATTCCTCCTACACTCACCGTGACGCGACGCGCCGACGTCAGGGGGCCGGATGGTGCTGAACGGAATGGCCGCGCAGGGGGACGCCGCCGCACCGGGGCCGACGCTGGAGAGACTGCTGTCGGTCATGGGCGCCGGTGTGCTGGAGCCGTGCGTGGCTCCGCGTGGCCTGGGGGTCGTGGTCGAGGGAGTCACGGTACTGGACCCGCTGGAGTCGGGGCTGCCGCGGGGACAGGCGTTGCTGGCGGTGGGCATCGATCCGCAGTCGGCCGCCGCCGTCGACGTCGTGCGCGATGCCGCCGGATCGGGAGCGGCCGCGGTGGTCTTCGGGCCGGGCCGGTCGGGGCGGCTCCCGGACGCGCTGCGGGCGGCCGCCGAGGACGCCGGTACGGCGGTGCTCTTCCGGACGGCGTGGTGCGGCTGGACCGAGCTGGTCGGCGCACTGCGGGCCGGTCTGGTCCTGTCCGGAGTCCCCGCCGATCCGGCTGTGGCGGCTGTGACGCCGGGCGACCTGAACGGGCTGGCCGACGCGGTGGCGGTCCTGATCGGCGGCGCGGTGACGATCGAGGACGTGGAGTCCCGGGTCCTGGCGTACTCGTCCACGAAGGAGGACGTGGACGAGTTGCGCCGACTGACGATCCTCGGCCGCCGGGTGCCGGAGTGGCGCGTGGCCGCCATGCGGGAGGCCGGGTTCTTCCGGGCGTTGTGGGGTTCGGGGGACGTCATCCACCGGCCGGCGCACGGGGAGAATCCCGAACGCCTGGTGGTGGCCGTCCGGGCGGGCGGAGAGATCCTGGGATCGATCTGGGTGGCGGCCGCGGGCGGTGACCTCCCGCCGCACGCTTCCGACACCCTGCGGTCGGCGGCTCGGGTGGCGGCCGCGCATCTGCTCCACCACCGGTCGCACCGCACGCACGCCCGGCTGGTCGAGGACGCGGCCCGTGCGCTGCTCGACGGACGGGGGTCCGCCGACGTGCTGAGCGAACGCACCGGGATTCCGGCGCGCGGGCACTGCGCCGTCCTGGCGGTACGCCCCGGAGCCTCCTACAAGGGGGAGGAAACCGGAAGGCTGGGCGCCCTGCTGGCGGTGCGCTGCGGCGCGAACGACCTCACGCCGGTGGTGGTGCCGGTCGCCCAGGGGGCCCTGGTCCTGGTGGGCGCGCTGCACCAGGACACGCGGCGGGCCGTCGAACAGGTCGCACGTCTGGGGAAGTCGCTGGTCCGGCAGGTGGCCGACGCGTTCGGGCCGGAAGCGAGAATCGGTCTGGGCACGGTGTCCGAAACACTGGCGGACCTGCCCGAGTCCCGCCGGTCGGCGGACCAGGCACTGAGAGCCCTGCTCTCGGCGGGAGAGCACCGCACCGTCGCCTTCGCGAGCGAGGTGGCCGAGGCGATCGCCCTGAACCAGATGCTGGACACGCTGACGGGGCCGGCCCTGGCACCGGAGACACCGGTGGCACGCCTGGTGGCGTTCGACGCCGGGCACGGCGGGGGCACCATGGTGCAGACCCTGCGGGCGTACCTCGACCACTTCGGTCACGTGCCGGACACCGCCCGGGCGCTGGGTGTGCACGCCAACAGCCTGCGGCACCGGATCGGCCGGCTCACCGAGGTGTCCGGGCTCGACCTTCGCAGTCCGGACGCCCGGCTCCTCGCCCAGTTGCAACTGCGTCTTCTGGAGCGCGGCGGCCGGGAGGCGTGAGCGTTCGGGCGCCGCCACGAAGGAAGGGCGGCTTCTTCGTGCCCGAGCACAAGGGTGGCTGTGCCCCGTCCGCGGTTTCGCTCCACGGTGAGAACCGCGCGGCGGAACACCGGGGCTCCCGACGAAGACACCCGAACCGCTCCGACGAGAGTCTGGTGGTCCGCCCACGGCAGCCGTGGGCGGTGAGACCCCGGCTCAGGGAGGGTGCACGATGAGTGGTTCCGGCAAGGCCGACCGGCGTGAACGGATTCTGCGGGCAGCCGTACAGCAAGGACTCCTGGAACCCGAGACGGCCGTACTGGCCGGGTTCGTCGACCTCGACGGCGTCAACGAAACCGTCACGTCCCTGCGGAGCGCGTTCCCCGACTCCCTCCGGGTCCTGCACGCGTTCGCGGCCAAGGCGAACTGCCTGGTCCCCGTACTCGAGGAACTGCGCCTGAGCGGCATGGGCTGCGAGGTCGCCAGTGCCGGCGAGCTCGCCCGGGCGCTGGAGGCGGGCTTCGACCCCGCACACATCGTGTTCGACTCCCCGGCCAAGACGCGGGCCGAACTGGTCCGGGCGCTGAGCCTGGGGGTCGCGGTGAACGCGGACAGCTTCCAGGAACTCTCGCGGCTGGACGAGATCCTGGCGACCCGCCGTTCCGGCTCCCGGATCGGCGTGCGCGTCAACCCCCAGGTCGGCGCCGGCTCGATCACCGCCATGAGCACGGCCACCGCGACCTCGAAGTTCGGTATCCCCTTGGAGGACGAGGGCAACCGGCAACGACTGCTCCGGGCCTACCGGGACCGTCCCTGGCTCACCCGGGTGCACACGCACGTCGGCTCGCAGGGCTGCCCCCTGGACCTCATCGCCCGGGGTATCGCGAAGGCGGTGGGGTTCGCCGAGGAGATCAACGCACACCTCGGCCGCCGACAGGTCACCGGCATCGACATCGGAGGAGGACTGCCGGTCAATTTCGACAGCGACGAGACGACGCCCGGCTTCGACATCTACGTGGAGCACCTGCGCGAGCACGCGCCGGCCCTGTTCTCGGGCGAGTACGAGATCGTCACCGAGTTCGGCCGCTCCGTGCTGGCCAAGAACGGGTTCACCGCCGCGTACGTCGAGTACACCAAGACCGTCGGCGGGCGTCCCGTCGCGATCACCCACGCCGGCGCACAGGTCGCCACGCGGACGGTGTTCGCCCCCGACGAGTGGCCCCTGCGGATCGAGGCCCACGACCCCCGCGGCCGGGCCAAGCACGGCCGGCCCGTGCCGCAGGACATCGCGGGCCCGTGCTGCTTCGCCGGCGACCTGCTGGCGCGCGACCGTGCGCTGCCCCTCCTGGACGCCGGCGACCTCGTCGTCGTCCCGGACACCGGCGCCTACTACTTCTCCACGCCCTTCCACTACAACAGCCTGCCCGAACCCGCCGTGCACGGCGCCCGCGTCGACGCCGACGGCCGGGTCACCTTCCGGCTGCTCCGCCCCGCACAGGAGGCCCACCCGGTCCCGGCCCTTGCCGGACGGTGACCCCCGTTCTCCCGCGTGACCCCATCAGAACGCCGATGGCAGCCACTCGGGCCGGCGCGGCCCGAGCGAGCGCGCCCGGATGCCCGGAGAGAACCACAACGCCACGGAAGGCAGGTGCAATCGCCATGAAAGTACGGTGCGCCCGGTCAGGGTGCTCCACGGAGAAAGCGACACCCCCGGGCCGGTGGAGGGCCGTCGGACAACGGCTGTCCGCCACGAGGGTGCGCTGCGGCCGGGCGACGTGTGATGTCGCGCGGTGGATCTCACGACGTCGGCGCATCGCGGCCGACCAGTTCCTCCGGGGCGCGTGCTACGGGGCGGGTACGGCCGTAGTGGGTCTGCTGGCGGTGTGGGCGCAGACGCGCTGACGACGAAGAAGTCCCGGACCACTGGTCCGGGGCTCTCTTCGGTGGAGCGGGTGACGAGAACCGGACTCGCGCTCTCGGCCGGGGAAGCGACGGCACCTGCCGGGCGGTGGCCCGAACGAGGGAGGGCGGACGGCATGATGTCCGTCGAACCGTCAGCACGGGGGATGCGGCAGAGTGGAACTTCGGGACATCGAGGTCTTTCCGACCCTTGCCGAGGAGTTGCACTTCGGCCGCACCGCCGAGCGGCTGCATGTCTCCCAGGCGCGGGTCGGCCAGGCCATCACCAAGCAGGAACGCCGTATCGGAGCGGCCCTGTTCGAGCGGACGAGCCGACGGGTGGTCCTCACGTCGATCGGCGCCCGCCTCCGGGACCCCGCCTCCGGGACGACCTCGCAGCCGGATACGCGCGGATCCGTGACGGCCTCGACACCGCGGCCGGCGCGGCCCGTGGTGTCCAGGGGGCCCTCACACTCGCGACGATGGGCGCGCTCGCCCATGACATCACCGATGTCACGGGTCGGTTCAGGGCGCGCTACCCCACGTGCGAACTCCGGTTCCGCGAGGCGCAGACAACCGATCCCTTCCGGCAGCTGCGCTCCGGCGACGTCGACCTCGCGCTCATCTGGCTCCCGGTCCGCGAACCCGACCTCACCGTGGGACCGGTGCTGTGCGCCAGACCGCTCGTCCTGATGGCGGGCGCGTCACATCCGCTCGCCCGGCGCTCGTCCGTGTGCATGGAGGACCTGGGTGACCGCATCGTGCTGATGCCGCGCGAACCGGTGCCCGACTACTGGTACGAGGCCCTCGTTCCCACCCACACCCCCGGCGGGCGCCCGATCCGACGCGGTCCGCAAGTGGCCACCTGGCAGGGAGGGCTGGCCGAGTACGAGTGGCGGCAACGCTGGAATGCCGGACGCTGGTTCCTCCAGGCAGACGGGGAGTCGGAAAAGCGTTTCGGGAACGAGACCATCCGCGTCAGCTCCGACGGCGAGGTCAGCATCAAGCTCCCGGCTCCGCTGGCGCACCTGGCCAGCGCCCCGCGTGGCCGGTACGTGCTCGACGGCCGGATCAGTTTCCGCCACCGCGGCGAAGAGTGGGCCGACCGCGTATCGGCGAACCGTGCTGTCGCCTACCGCATCCACCTGGACGTGGACCGGGGCCGCTGGTACCTCACCGCGTCGTGGACGATCCCGCCGGTCCAGACCGTTCCCCTGACCGCGGCCAGGGCGAACGGGCTCATCGGTGTGGACACCAACGCCGACCACTTCGCAGCGTGGCGTCTGGATGAGCACGGCAACCCGATGGGTGAGCCCCGCCGGTTCCTCTACGACCTCGACGGGCCGGCCACCTACCGGGACGCCCAGGTGAGGCACGCCCTCACCCGCCTCCTTCGCTGGGCACGGCGCGAAGGCGTCTCCATCGCGATCGAGGACCTGGACTTCGGCGCGGAGAAGACGCGGGAGAAGCACGGCCGCAGGAAGCGGTTCCGCAAGCTGATCTCCGGCATGCCCGTCGCCAAACTGCGGGCACGGCTCGTGTCCATGGCCACCGAACTCGGCATTACCATCGTCGTCGTCGACCCCGCCTACACCTCCCGCTGGGGCGCCGAGCACTGGCAGAAGCCCCTCAGCAGCAAGAACCGCAAGACCACCCGCCACGACGCCGCCGGCGTCGCGATCGGGCGACGCGCTCTCGGGCACCGCGTCCGGCGACGGACGGCGCCACCCCCACACGACCAGAGCGATCGTGTGGGGCATCGGACCGCCCAGGCCGGACACGGCACCCGTGGGCGTGGGGAAACCCACCCCCGCATCCCGGACCACGGACACGATCCGTGTCGCCGGACGCGGAGCGAACGCGGGTGACCAGCGCATCCACAACCGTTCGGGATGCGCCAGTCGACCAGGTTCGGGTCCAAGACTCACTCCTGCTCACTGATTAGGAACGGTTCCGTGACCGGCACGCGGCCGGACCGATCGTCGCCTTCACCGTCGACGACCTGCATGCCGAGCACGACCGGCTCAGGGCCGAGGGCGTCGCCATCACCATGCCACTGCGTGAAGAGCCCTGGGGAGAGCGGCTCTTCCAGGTCACGGATCCCAACGGGATCGTGATCCAGTTCGTCGAGTGGGCCGTGCCGGAGAACGGATCGGCCGGCTGAGCCGTCCGGGACCGGGACCGGGGCCGGGGCCGGGGCCGGGGCCGGACGGAGCTGAGCCCATGGCACCCAACGCCTCCGTGGTCCATCCGCCGCCCGAGAGGGAATTCCGGGTACTTCTCCCCGGGCGAGCTGCCGCGTCGGCGTGGCGATGTGGGCGACAGCGGCGGGAGCCCGCCTGGCGTCCGCGGTGCCGCGGCCGGCCGCACCGCGCCCCCCGGTGAAGGCGGGACGCCCGGTGCGGCCGGCGGCTGTGCCGTGGGACGCCGGGTGGTTACCAGGAGAGGGCGTCCGCCGGGTTGTCCTGCCAGTAGGTGACAGTGGCGGCGCTGTTGAAGAAGACACCGCCGTTCGGCAGCTTCAGGGTCTTCTCCCCTTCCACCGCGTTGCCCTTCTTGTCGGTGAGGAGCACGCCCAGCGTCTTCGCGTCGCTGCCCCCTTCGCCGTCGGGGGAGTACGTCGTGATGCCCGCGTACGCGGACTGACCGGGCTCGAGCACCACCACGGCCTGCGGCGTGGTTTCCCGGGCCCACGGCAGCGGGGACCGGGCGTCGGCGCCGGCCCTCAGGTAGGGGGCGCTGTAGGCGTAGCAGGGCTTGGTGCCGGTGTTGGTGGCCTTGAGCAGCAGGTGGTTGATCGGGCGGGACGCCTCGGTGACGGTCAGCTTGGTGTTCGCCGTGGTGCAGGTGACGACCGAGGAGGCCTCCTTCGTGGCGGCGGCGGCGGTCTGCCCGGCGGCCTGGAGACCGACGAACGCGAGGGCGGCGGCGACGACCATGGAGGAGGCGGCCGTGCGGGAGGCGAAACGAGTGGCGATACGCATGAGTGGACTGCTTTCTCTGAACATCGGGAAGGCGATTCTTTGGTGGTGAACCGTGTCGGCCGGTTGGCCGGCCGACCGGTCTTGTCCTGGTCGTGCTGTGTGGGGTGCGGGTGGGCGTGCCCGCAAGAGCGGGCCGTGGAAGTGGAGTTGAGCGGGGCCGAGCACCGTGTCCGGTGAGACGCCGTGCTTGGATGGCCCAAGGCTGTGCCATGCGGCGTCCCATCCGCCATTCCATCGGGAGTTTCGGAACGCTGGGATGCGCGATCGGCTCTGACCTGGAGAAACGTGACCTTCATGGGATGCCGAACGGAATGGGGGACTGGTGGGGGCGGCTGAGGAGATTGCTGATTTCGCGGCACTGCTGCGCGAGTTGAAGCAGCGATCCGGGCTGAGTTACGAGGCTCTGGCGAAGCGGGCGCACATGAGCACCTCGACGCTGCACCGGTACTGCAAGGGGGAAGGAGTGCCGGCCGACAACGCGGTCGTCTCCCGCTTCGCCCGGGTGTGCAGGGCGACTCCCGAGGAACTGGTCGAGTTGCACCGGCGCTGGGTCCTGGCGGACGCGGCACGGGAACGCGCCCGGCGGGCCGCAGCGGATGCGGAACCGGCCTCCGCGGACCGGGCCGGAGCGTCCACGTCCGGCTCAGGCCCGGAGTTACACCCCGCGCAGGCACGCACGGACCAAACCCGGCCGGAGGCCGTGTCGGACACCCCGCCCGCCCCCGCACTCGCGCCGCCGCCCGCGCCCGCAACTGCGCCTGCGCCCGCGTCCGCACCTGCGCCCGCCTCCATGGGAGAGCCCGGGGATTCTCCCGGGTCCGTCACCGAACCGTCGCCGGAGGAGGCTGTCCTCGCTCGCCGCACGCCGACGCCCATCCGGACCGCTCGCAGGCGGTGGGCCCTGATCGCGGCGAGCACCGCTGTCGTCGTCGCCGTGTCCACCGCGCTCACGGTCGGTCTGAAGGACGGGGGGACGGACCTGGCGGAGAAGGGCCGGTCGGCCGACACCGTGACCTCCTCCGGAGAGCCGTCCGCCGCCGCCTCCACGCCGCGCCCCTCGGCGTCCACGTCCCCCTCCGTGCGTCCGAGCCGCTCCCCGGCCCCGGCCCCGGCCCCCGGAACGCCCGACGCCAGGCCGTCGGCACACAGCACCGACACGTCGGCGCACAAGGGCCGCGCCCAGGACAGCGATGAGGTCCCGCTCACGGTGAGCACCCGCGCCTATGCCTGGGACGACCCGCAGTGCGAGGGGAAGTACCTGATCGACCGGCCTGCCGGCGAAGTCTCGCCGCCGGTGATGGGGCAGGACGTGCCGGGCTGGGTGAAGGCGCACGGCGCCGTCGCCGCCGACAAACAGCGGGTGGCGCTGACCGTCCAGGGCACCGGGGACGACACCGTCGTCATCGAGTCCCTGCACGTCCGTGTGGTCAACTCGAGCGCGCCACCGGCCTGGAACGCATACCTGGGGTCGTCGGGCTGCGGCGGAGGCGTGGAGACGAGGTCGTTCGACACGGACCTCGACGCCGGGCACCCCACCATCGTGCCGAAGGCCGGCCAGCGCGGTTTCCCCTACAAGGTCAGCCAGTCCGATCCCGAGGTGCTGTACGTCACCGCCCGTGTCAGTGCCCACGATGTGAACTGGTACGTGGAGCTGCAGTGGTCCAGCGGCGGCCGTCAGGGAACCATACGGATCGACGACCACGGAAAACCGTTCCGCACCAGCGGCAGCCAGGGGCGTCCCGTCTACGAGCACCTGGTCGGCGGCACCGAGTGGTACAGGGTGACGGAGAACTGATCCCCGGAGTCCCGGCACCTTCGTCAAGACCGTCGACGACAAGAGCAGCCCGGCCGGTCACGCGCTGCACCGCCGCCAGGTGTGGAAGTCGCCGGACGGCACCAAGGGCCGGCTGATCGACCCCGCGGTCAACGACAGCCCCGAGGGCGAAACCCTGAGCCTTCCCGACGAGCAGGGCAACACGCCGGAGGCGTACCTGAACAGTCCGTCGTCGTCGTACGACTGTCCGACCAAGCCGACCGCCAACCCCGACGCCCTTCCGGCCAGGATCTACAAGGGGACGAAGGGGACGAAGGGGGCGGACAACTCCTCCGACCGGCAGGCGTTCACCACCATCGGCGACCTGCTCGGCGAGACCTGCCCTCCGGCGGAGCTGTACTCGGCCCTGTTCAGGGCCGCCGCGAAGATCCCAGGTGTCGTCGTGGTCGACGACGCGGTGGACGCGGCGGGCCGACACGGTGTGGCAGTGGCCCGGCTGGACGAGACCAGCGGTCAGCGCGAGGAGCGGATCCTCGACAAGAAGACCCATGTCCTCCTGGGTGAGCGCTCGGTCCAGGTGAACGAGAACAGCGGAGATGACGCCCTGGTCAAGCCCGGTACGGTCACCTTCGCCGGCGCCGTCATGAACCGCGCCGTCGTCGACGGCGCGAAGCAGGCTTCGTCGCAGACCGGCTGACGACGGTCATGCGTCACTGGAGCACCTCGGCACCTCGGCACCTCGGCACCTCGGCGCTTCGGCCGGCCGTGACCACCGTGCGGAGGGGGAACGCGATGAACGATGTGGTCGCGACGAGTAGCGACCCATCAGGGACACCGGCGGTCGTGGCCACCGTTGCGCCTGACAACAGCACGGCCGGCGCACGTCCTTCCTGTCCGACGGAACCCCCTGGCGTCACCGGCGAGGACGAGGCCGGAACCCGGACTGTGCTCTTTCCGTCTTGTCCCCGACGGGCTGCTCCTCGTGAGGAGGATGCAATTCTGATCGGAAGACGATGAACGATATCCGCTCCGACGTGGGCGAAATACGGCAAAGCTGACACAAATTGAGACACATACCACCGCAGAACTTTTCGCGAATAAGTGGGAGACCCGCGTTCTCCAAATGGCGTCAACCACGGTTCGGACTCTGGGCCGTGGCCGCTGCCGTGGCCCTCGGATTCCTCATCGCGCTGGAGCTCGCCGCGCGTCGCCACGGCCTGCCGGGGCCGATCACCAACCAGGTACGGGAGGTGATATTCGCCCCCAAGTCGGGCGGTCTGCTGTACGCCGCCATGGCGTTGACGATGGTGGTGCTCACCTGGCGGGAACGATTCATCGCAGTGGGTACGGCGATCGGTGTCGACGTCGCCTTCCTGGTGGTCCGGTGGGCGGCCGACGCCAGGACGACCGGTGGCCACCCCTTCGGCAACGGCGCCTTGTGGGTGATCCTGGGCTGTGCGGTCATCGCTGTCACTCGCCGCACCGGCCGGGAGCGAGTCCTGCTGCTGAAAGGCGTCGGCCTGGGTCTGCTGCTGGTGGCCGGCCGCAAGACCGGCGACACCTGGCTGCTCATCACCTCGAAGACCCGCCCGGCGGTGCTCGACCAGTACGTGGCAACCGCCGATCACGCGCTGGGCAACCCGTCGTGGCTGGTTGGCCGGATCGTGACGGCCACCGGCCCCATCGGCTTCAACTTCCTCGACTTCGTCTACGGCCAGCTCGCGGTGGCCGCGGTCATCGCCGCGCTGTACCAACTGCGCGACGTGGCGGTCGAGCGCCGCTTCCCGCGCCACCACCTGGTGCGCACGTTTCTGGTGATCGGCCTCCTCGGACCGGCCTTCTACATGATCTTCCCGGTGGTCGGACCGGTCTTCGCCTACGGCACGGGCGCCGAGCACTGGTCGACGGTCAGCCTGTGGGCGCCGGACATGCCGCCCAGTGAGCCCTGGGCCGTGGCCACCCTGTGGCCGCAGACGCCGCCGCCGATCAGTACCCCGCACCCCATGCCGTTCGACGAGATCACCCCACGGAACTGCATGCCCAGCCTGCACACGGCGTGGGCGACCGCGATCTTCATACATTCCCGCAAGGGCCCACGGCTTCTGCGCTATGCAGGAACGTTCTGGCTGATCGCCACGCTCTGCGCAACGCTGGGATTCGGCTACCACTACGGCGCGGACCTCATCGCCGGCGTGGTGTTCACGCTCACGATCGAAGCGGCTCTGCGCTCGCTCGACCGCGGCTGGGACCGACCGGGGATCCGGCTGGTCGCCTACGGCGCATCGGTCTTCGCCGCGCTCCTGGTGTCATACCGCTGGCTGCCCTTGCAGATGGCCGAGCATCCGTGGGTGTCCGGACCACTGCTCATGCTGGCGATGACCTCAGTAATCCACGGCTACGTGCGGACCACCGCACTGTGGTCACGGAGGGCCGCACCGGCGCGGCAACCCGAACCGCAACCCGAACCGCAACCCGAACTGATCTGAATCGTGTTGCATCCGGTTGTCGCCCGGGTGCTGCCCGAGTGAGGCCGGGATACCGCACTGCTCAGTTTCGGCAAGGCGCTCTGGAAGACGGGCCGGTTCGAGGAGGGCGGCTTGTGGCGCATCGAGGCCGTACCCGACCGCGGCGAGTTGATCGTCACCAAGCAGGCCGAGCTGACGTCGACCGGCCGACTTCACCGATATGACTGGGAGCACCTGGAGGATGGGCACGGCTTCCTGACAGACCGAGCGATCGCCCCTGAAGAGGATCCGCTGGAGAGCATCCCGGCCGAAGAGTTCCAGCGGGTGTGGACTCGGTGAGCGGGCTGGACACGCATCGATGTCGCCTGCTTCCGCGCCCACCGCGTCGATCCGGCGCGCCGCCTTCTTCGGCACCGCGCACTCCGGCCGGCCCGTGTCCGGGGCGCCCCCGGGACGGTGGGGCCCCGCACCAAGGCGCAGGGGCCATCCACCGGCTCGCCGTGGGGATGCGGCTCAGTGGTCGTCGCGGATGGTGGTCGCGATGCCGTTGCTGATCACGACCTCGGCGCTGAAGCCCTTGGGCGGTCGGCGCTCCTCCCGGCTCACCAGGTCTTGCCGGCCTGCTCCCGGACGGTGCGGTTGATCCGGTTGAAGAAGTTGGTCATCGCGATCTCCAGGGTGATCGCGGACAGTTGCTCCTCGCTGAAGTGGCCGGCGACGGCGTCCCAGATCTCGTCGGTCACGCCCGCCGCGCCGTCCTGGAGCCGGGTGGCGGCCTCGGTCAGCTCGAGCGCCGCCCGCTCCTGCTCGGTGAAGAAGGGCGTCTCGCGCCACGTGACCACGTTGTGCAGCCGCTCCTCGGTCTCTCCGTGCTTCTTCGCCGCCTCGATGCCGGCAAAGACGCACGGGCTGCAGCCGTTGATCTGGCTGGCCCGCAGGTGGACCAGCCCCAGCAGGCGCGGGTCGACGCCACCGGCGTGGATCGCCTTGGTGAGGTGCTGAATCGCGGTGATCACGTCGGGATTCGCCGGGCTCTTCACACGTGCTTCCATCGGTCCTGCTCCTCTGCATCGGTTACCTGCGCCCGTCCGGGCACGTCATCACCCATGACGGAGCAGAGCCGAGGAAGGTAACAGCATGTCCGAGACCAACCCGACGGACCCGGTGGCCGAGGCGTTCGAGGCCCAGCGCGACCGGCTGCGCGCGGTCGCCCACCGCATGCTCGGCTCGCATGCCGACGCCGAGGACGTCGTCCAGGAGGCATGGCTGCGGCTCTCCCGCCAGGACGCGGCGACCATCCACAACCTCGCCGGCTGGCTGACCACGGTGGTCGGCCGGATCAGTCTCGACGTCCTGCGTTCGCGTCAGTCCCACCCACAGGCGTCCTACGACGACCGGCTGCCCGAGCTCGTGGTGACGGTCGACGAGGGCCCTGCGCCCGAGGACGACGTGGCGCTCGCCGACTCGGTCGGGCTCGCACTCCTCGTCGTCCTCGAGGCGCTCGGGCCGAGCGAACGGCTGGCGTTCGTGCTGCACGACCTGTTCGCGGTGCCGTTCGACGAGATCGGCCAGATCCTCGGCAAGTCCACCAACGCCACCAAGATGCTCGCCAGCCGCGCACGCAGGAAGGTGCAGGCGACCAAGAGGCCGACGGTCGCCGGACGGGAGCAGCGAGAGGTGGTCCGAGTCTTCCTGGCGGCGGCTCGCCGGGGTGACTTCGAAGGGCTGCTGCGCGTGCTCGACCCCGAGGTGAAGCGGACCGTCGACACCTCCGATGGCATGATCGTCACTCTCGGCGCCACCGAGGTCGCCGCCGGCGCGAAACTGTCCGCCGGCGCAGCCGCGCGGGGGCGGCCGGTGCTTGTCAACGGCCTCCCGGGGATCATGTCGTGGCGCGAGGACGGCACCCCCCTCTCGGTCGTCGCCTTCACCGTCACCGACGGCCGGATCACCGACATCGCAGTCGTGACCGACCCGGCCAGGCTGGCATCGATCAACCTGCCGCATCCTGGGTGAGCCACTACCGAGGCAGGCGCGGCCGGCGAGCGTGGGCAAGGTCTGCGGATCAGTTGGCCGATTTCATCATGGGTCGTTCCCTCCTGATTCGAGGGTGCTTCGCAAGTGCGCCGACACTGAGCATCGTGCAGGTTTCCATAGCCGCACTCACCGGTACCGGCCTCGATGTCACCGTGCGGAAGGCTCGGGCCGCCGCTGCCCAGAAGGCCGCTGAGGAGCGTTCTGGCACGGATCTGGCACGAGGCGGCTGATCGGTAGACATAACAACAGGGCCCAGGTCGCTGACCTGAACCTTCAGCCTGGAGCGGGTGACGGGAAGCGGACTCGCGCTCTCAGCTGGGGAAGCGACGGCGCTTGGGCGGCCGGATGGCTTCTGACCTGGTCATACGCCTCCCGGTGTGGCGCCCGAACGTGCAGGACCGCGCCGCTGTGGACCGTGGCTGACCGGTCTTACGGGCACGCTGTGGGCACGCCGTCCGATGGGATTCGCCCGGACCCTCTCTCAGCGGTTGAGGAGATGCCGAGCCTTGGAAGCGAGCGCTGGGCGGATGGGCGCCATTGCAGGAGCACACGGAGGGTCTGCCCCCATGCGCGCTCGCCTCGTCCTCGTCGACCTCTCTCATGTCGATCCAGAGAGCGCCTTCGCCATCGGCGACGGGTTTCCTGCACGCGTCACAGATGGCGAGAAGTCCGTGCGTCATCGGTGCGGCCTCCTGCGGTGAATGCCTGGTGCGCAGGCACCAGGCACGTCAGTGGCTGGTCCGGGCGCACCAGGGGAAGACGGCGCCGGGAGACGATGCCCGGCCGGGACGCCGAAGGGAAGCGTGGGAGGCGCGTGAATCCCGCGCATTCCCCTTGTCCGAACGGTGTCTGGAGTGATCAACAGGTGGCGACGTTTCTTTACCGGATCGGACGGTGGGCCTTCCGGCGGCGCCGGCTCGTGAGTGGTACGTGGCTGGGTGTCTTGGTGCTGGCCGGGATCGCCGCCGCCGTGGCGCCGGCCGGGGAGGAAGAGGACCTCTCCATGCCCGGCACCGAGTCGCAGAAGGCATTCGACCTCCTGGACGAGCGCTTCCCCCGGAGCAACTCCCAGGGCGCCGAGGCCCGCCTGGTGTTCCAGGCCCCGGACGGGCAGCGGGTGACGGCCAGGGAGAACAAGGCGGCCGTCGAGGACACGCTCGACTCGCTGGACGGGGGCGATCAGGTCGCGTCGATCACCGACCCCTATGAGACCGGCGCTGTCAGCGAGGACGGCACCATCGCCTACTCCGCGATCACCTACACCGCGGACGCCGTCGACCTGACCGAGCCGACGAAGGGCGCCCTCGAGGACGCCGCGAGCCAGGCCCGGGGCGCGGGGCTGACCGTGGAGATCGGCGGCTCGGCCCTGGATGCGGAAGTGTCACCGGGCGGTACGACGGAGATCATCGGTGTGGTGGTGGCGGCGGTGGTGCTGGTCCTCACCCTGGGGTCGCTGGCCGCGGCCGGACTGTCGCTGCTGACTGCCCTCCTGGGCGTGGCCATCGCCTTCGGTCTGGTCTCCGCGCTGGCCGTTCCGCTGGGCCTGACGTCCACCGTCGCCATCCTGGCGCTGATGCTGGGGCTGGCGGTCGGCATCGACTACGCGCTCTTCATCACCTCCCGCTTCCGCGACGAGCGCGCCCGGGGCAGCGAGCCCGAGGAGGCCGTCGGCAGGGCGGTGGGAACGGCCGGATCCGCCGTTGTTTTCGCCGGCGCGACCGTCATCATCGCCCTGGCCGGGCTGGGAGTCGTCGGAATCCCCGAACTCACCAAGATGGGCATGGGCGGCGCGGGTGCCGTGGCCCTTGCCGTACTCGTCGCACTGACCCTGGTCCCCGCGCTGTTCGGCTTCTTCGGCCGGCGGATACTGTCCCGCGCCGTCCGCAAGGCCACCCGGCCGGGAAGCGAGCGCCCGCACCCGGTGCCCACCGCGGCCGGCCGTCCTGGGCTCGGCACCCGCTGGGCGCGGTTCGTGCTGCGCCGGCCGGTGGCCGTGCTGGCGATCGCCGTACTCGGTCTCGGCGCCGTCGCCCTACCGGCGCTGAGCCTCGAACTCGGGCTGCCCGGAGACGAGTCCAAACCGGTGGAGACCACCCAGCGCCGTGCCTACGACCTGCTGTCAGAAGGCTTCGGTCCCGGCTTCAACGGCCCTTTGACCGTGGTCGTGGACACGTCGGAGTCCGCAGACACCCGGGCCACCACGGACCTGGTCGTCAAGACCGTACGGGCAGTGGACGGGGTCGCGTCGGTCGGTGATCCGGTTCTCAGCCGGACCAAGGACACGGCCGTCCTCGGCGCCGTCCCGCAGACCGCGCCGAACAGCGGCGAGACCAAGGACCTGGTGCACGCGATCCGGGGCGCGGTCTCCGGCGTCGCGGCCGACACGGGCGCCGACATCCTGGTGACCGGCACCACCGCGCTGAACATCGACATTTCCGAAGCCATGTCCGATGCCCTCCTCCCCTATCTGACCGTGGTCATCGGTCTGGCGGTGCTCCTGCTGTCGGTGGTCTTCCGCTCGGTCCTGGTCCCGATCAAGGCCGCGCTCGGCTTCCTGCTGTCGGTGGGTGCTGCCTTCGGCGTCCTCGTCGCCGTCTTCCAGTGGGGCTGGGCGGCAGACCTGGTCGGCATCGAGCAGACCGGGCCGGTCATGTCGCTGATGCCGCTTCTCATCATCGGAATAGTGTTCGGCCTCGCCATGGATTACGAGGTCTTCCTCCTCACCCGGATGCGGGAGGCCTACGTCCATGGCGCGTCCCCCGGCGAGGCAGTCGTCAACGGTTTCCGGCACAGCGGACGTGTGGTGGCCGCGGCGGCGATCATCATGATCAGTGTGTTCGCCGGATTCATCGGGATGAGCAGCCCGACCATCCAGACGATGGGCGTCGGCCTGGCCTCCGCCGTCGCCTTCGACGCCTTCGTGGTCCGGATGGCGATCGCCCCCGCGGTCCTGGCACTGCTCGGCCACCGGGCCTGGTGGCTGCCCCGTATTCTCAACCGTGTGCTGCCGAATGTTGACATCGAGGGTGAGACACTGAGCAGGTATGTCCCGGCCTCCGCGACCGAGCCGGACGCAGCGGTGCGGCGGCTCCCCGCCGGCCGGGGCTGAGCCGGCCATGACGAACGCGGGTGGCGGTGGCCCGCGACCACGCGGCACGTGGTGGCGGGAGGGAGCGATCACGGCGACGGGGTTCGCGCTCTGTCTGCTCGGCGGCGTGGTGCAGGTCGACGACACGCTGTCACCGCCGCCTGCCGCCGCCTACTTCATCGCCGTCGTGTCCTGTGCCGTGCTGCCGGTGCGGCACCGGGCGCCCCTGGCCGCCCTGGTGGCCACGACCGCGGCCGGCGTGCTGGTGCAGCCCTTGGGCCTCCTGCTGAGCCCGCTCATCATGGCGCCCGCCGTGATCACCGCCTACTCCTACTCGCTCGCCGCGCGCACCGAACGGCGCGCGGCGAGCGCGGTGTCACTCAGCTCCGCGGCCCTGCTGGTCGCCTCCACCCCCTTGTCCGGGGACCTCTCGTGGCAGGACGCGAGCAGGATGGGAGCGGTGGCGGCGTTCCCGCTGGTGGCCGGCGTACTCGGTCACTCGGTGCGGAACCGACGGGCCTACCTGGCGGCCGTGGAGGAGCGGGCCCGGCGGGCCGAGGAGAGCCGGGACCGCGAGGCGCGCCGGAGAGTGGCCGAGGAACGGGTGCGCATCGCCCGGGAACTGCACGACCTCGTGGCCCATCAGATCACCCTGGCCAACGCGCAGGCCACGGTTGCCGACCACCTCTTCGACGCCCGTCCGGAGCAGACCCGCAAGAGCCTGAAGGAGCTCGTCGAGACCACCGGCCACGCGCTCGACGAACTGCGGGCCACGGTCGGTCTGCTGCGTCAGTCCGGGGACGCGTCCGCGCCCGCCGAACCGGCGCCCGGGCTGTCCCGGCTTCCCACGCTCCTCGAGTCCTTCCGCCGCGCGGGTCTGGAGGTGTCGGTGCACCAGGAGGGCACGGCCAGGCCGCTGCCGCCGGGAGTGGACCTCACCGCCTACCGCATCGTCCAGGAGGCACTGACCAACGTGACCAAGCATGCCGGTACCGGTAGCGCACGGGTGTGCCTCGCCTGGAACCGCGATCGTGTGACCATCACCGTCGCCGACGACGGAGGGGGCGCCCGTACGGCGCCGACCGCGTCCACAGGACCGGGGGCGTCCGCGGTGCCGGACCGTCCGCCCGGTTACGGTCTGATCGGGATGCGTGAACGTGCCACCGCGGTCGGGGGACACCTCTCCGCGGGCAGGCGCCCGGAGGGCGGTTTCCTCGTCTCCACCCAACTGCCCCTCCCGCCCGTCAAGGACACGACACGGAGCACTGACGGAGTGACAGACACCGAGGAGGGACGGATGGCCGGTGGAGCGACAGGCGACGGACGGACGGGTGACGGAGAGGCCGGGGACGCGCCGTGACGCTCAGGGTGCTGCTCGCCGACGATCAGGCCCTGCTGCGCGGTGCCTTCCGGATGCTTCTCGACAGCGCCGACGACATCACCGTGGTCGGCGAGGCCGGTGACGGCAGGGAGGCGGTGAGACTCACCCGGGAGCTGCGCCCGGACGTGGTGGTCATGGACATCCGTATGCCCGAGGTGGACGGTCTCACCGCCACGGCGGAGATCTGCGCGGACCCGGAACTGCGTGCCAGCCGCATCCTGATCCTCACCACGTACGAGACCGACGAGTACGTCGCTCAGGCGCTGCGCGCGGGGGCCGGCGGCTTCATCGGCAAGGGCATCGGGGCCGAGGACCTGGCGGACGCCGTCCGTACGATCGCCGACGGCGACACCCTTCTGTCCCCCGCCGCGACCCGCTCCTTGGTCGCCCGTTTCCTGGCCACACCGGACGAAGCCCCGCCGCACCACCCCGAACAGCTCGCCGTGCTCACCCCGCGCGAACGCGAGATGGTGGCTCTGGTCGCGACCGGCCTGTCCAACCAGGAGATCGCCGAGCGGATGTTCCTCAGCCCCTTCACCGTCCGCGCCCACGTGCAGCGCGCCATGACGAAGCTGGAGGCCCGTGACCGGGCGCAACTCGTCGTCATCGCCTACCGGACGGGCCTGGTCCACGCCGCCCCCGCCGGCGGCACCGACCGCCCGTCGTAGTCCGGCACCGGGGCCCTCCGGCGGCTCCGCGCGGCCGGCCGCGCGCACCCCGCTGCCGGAGAGGGAACCCGTGCCGGACAAGATCACCGCATCGGGGCGAATCTGGGCAGCGCAAGGGCCGAGTGGGCCGGTCGTGCTGTCGCGAAGGGCATGGTGGCGAGGTCACGCAGCATGGTGTTGCGTTGTTCCAGGGCCCGCACCGTGGTGGGGAAGAGCGTGGCCGCACCGTTGTCGACCAGTGCCTGATTCATGGCCACGAACTCGCGAACATCGCGTTCGTAGGCGGCGAAGGCCGCGGTGTGGTCCCGGTTCGTGGCCAGGGCGTGGGCGAGCATGTAGGCACCGACCAGCGCGAGGCTCGAGCCTTGTCCGGTGAGGAACGAGGGGGCGTACGCGGCGTCGCCCACGAGCACGACGCGGCCGCTGGACCAGTGGGGCATGCGGATCTGACCGGCCGTGTCGAAGAACAGGTCGTCCGCGTCGCGCATGGCGTCGACCATGCCGGGGACCTCCCATCCCGCGCATGCGAAGACAGTGGCGACCAGATCCCGCTGGGCGTCGGGATTCCGGAGGGCGTAGAACGGCGGTTCCGGTTGGTGGAAGTTCAGGAAGGCGTGCAGCTCGTCGTTGTCCCCGACGGCGTAGAGGGCCGCGGCTCTCCCCGGGGTGTTCCACATCACCAGCTCGCGGGAGAGCCCGAAGGTGTTCGGCATGGTGAATATGGCGAAGCAGTAGCCGAGGTAGCGGTGGAACCGTTCTTCGGGACCGAACAGGGACTCCCGGGTATGCGAGTGCATACCGTCGGCGCCGACCACCAGGTCGAACGCGCGCCGTCGCCCACTGTGGAAAGTAACGTCGACCCCTCGCTCGGACTGGTCGAGGGTGTCGATGGAGTCGTCGAACAGGAACTCCACGTCGTCGCGAACCGCCGCGTGGAGAGTCGTGGCCAGATCCCCACGACGCACCTCGAGGTCCTGTCCCTCGACACCGCCGGCAACGGCGTGCGCCTCGACCGAGGCCACTTCACCGCCATCGGCGTCGAGGAAAGTGCAGCGCCGCGAGTCGATGTGCGCGTCCTGCAGCTGCGGCAGTACCCCCATCCGCCGGACCACCTCTGTCGCGGTACCGCGGATGTCGATCGGATAACCGCCACCGCGTAGTGCGCCCGCCTTCTCCACCACTGTGACCGCGAATCCGGACCGGTGCAGCCAGTACGCCAGCGCGGGTCCGGAGATACTGGCCCCGGAGATCAGAACTTTGCGCTTCGCGGTGGTACTCGTGTCCATCGACGGACCGGTAGGTGTCATGCCTGGGCTCCATTTCTCGTGAATCGGACGACGAGCAGTGACAACGCGGCGGCGAGACCGGCGACGGTGAAGCCTGTGGCGAAGGCCGATTCGGTCGGCAGGCCCGTCATCGGGTGGGTCCCGGCGTCGAGGATCGCGCCGGCGACCTGGGCGCCCAGGGCGACGCCGATCACGCGTGTCACCACGAGCAGGCTGGTGGCGATGCCGGTGTCCCGGGCCTCGACGGCGGTGGCGGTGCCGGCGAGCAGTGCCGTGGTACCGACGCCCGCGGCGAACGCGGTCAGCACCTTCGCGAGGACGAGCTGCCATGCCGCGGTGTGCAGCGACGCCAGAGCGATCATCGTGGCGGCCGTGACGACGGTGCCCACGACGACCACGGCACGCGGACCGAAACGCCGCGCCGCGATCCCGCCGACCGAATCGCTCACCGCCCCGGCGATGGCGCCGGGCAGCAGGAACAGTCCGATGTCGGTGGTGCCGGCTCCGAAGCCGTACCCGTCAGCCGATACCGCGAACAGCTGCGGGAGCAGAAAGGCCACCATCCCGAAAGTGGTGGTGATGACGAAGGTGAGCACGCACGAATTCCACATCGCGGGCTTTGCCAGCATGCGCAGATCGACCATCGGCGCGGCTGCCCGGCGCTCGACGACGACCCATCCGGTCGCGAGGGCGGCCACGACCACCGCGAGGGCACCGACCGCGAGTGGCGGCAGGCCGGCGCTCGTCACCGTCACGAGCCCGAGCATGAACGCGAGCAACGTGCCGCTCAGCAGAACCACGCCAGGCCAGTCGATCCTGTTGTCCGACCGGATCGGCGGATCATCCGGCATCAGCCGAGTCACGACCAACGTCGTCGCGATGATCGCGACCGTCGGCAGCGCGAACATCCAGTGCCAGGACAGTCCTTCCGCGATCGGCCCGGCAAACAGCGTTCCCAGCATGCCGCCGCCCGTGAACAGCGCGACGACCAGCCCGATCGCCGCCTGTGACTCTCCTGTCGTGAGGTGTTTGCGCACCAGGATGAATGAGAGGGGCAGCGCACCCACCATGACGCCCTGCAACACCTGACCGAGCAACAACACCGGCAGGTTCGGCGCCAGGCCGGCCAACAGACCACCGGCCGAGACCACGGCCATCAGCCGGACCAGCACCCGCTTTCCGCCATAGCGGTCACCGAGTGTGCCCGCGACGGGTGTGACGACCGCGCCGGTGATGAGCAACGTGCTGCCGACCAATGCCCCTTCGCCGGGACTCACCCCCAGCTCACGTTGCAACAGCGGGAGCGCGGGCTCCACCACTGACTGCAGGGTGCCGAGGGCGAGTGCCAGGATGCCAAGGGCACCGATCGCCGGCCTCCCGATGCGGACCGGGGAAATCACGGCTTCGGACACGGAAGCCCTTTTCATCGGCGCTCGTCCGGGAGGTCGAATGCCTTCTGTGGCCCGGTGCCGGGCACGGAGGGGTTCCGGTAAAGAAATATCGCCACCTGTTGATCACTCCAGACACCGTTCGGACAAGGGGAATGCGCGGGATTCACGCGCCTCCCACACTTCCCTTCGGCGTCCCGGCCGGGCATCGTCTCCCGGCGCCGTCTTCCCCTGGTGCGCAGGCACCAGCCACTGACGTGCCTGGTGCCTGCGCACCACGGGCCGGCTTGGGCCGGGGTTTGACCTGGAGTTCAGTGACCTGGGCTGCAGCCGGCTCCAACTGTCACGCCCCGGGCGGGCGAGCGGCGGGCCGCCTCCACAAGGGTGAGGGCGACGGCCGCGCCGAGGGCCGGGACCGGGTCGGGCCCACCGGCGGTGCCCCGAAGGGCTCGGGCCCCACCCCCACCCCCGCTCGGTCGCCGCCTGCCTGCCCGCACAGAGCGCCGCCCTCTAGGGGGGCAGGGCTGTGCTTGACGTCACCGGCCCGCGGGCCGAGCACCCGGAACCGCGGCCCGAACTGCGCGGTCGTCGCCGACCTGTACAGGGGGGAGCGGACCCCGCCCGCGCGGGTGAGCGCGATGAACATGTCGTCGTCGGCCGCCGTACCCGTCCTGCGTACGTCGGTCTCCGCATACACCCGCACCGCCGCGCCGAACAGGACGAGTGCCTGGTCGACCACATGCCTGCCCAGGTCGTACAGGAGACCTTCGGGAAGTCGCTGTCCCCTCGGCGGTTCCCCGACCGGGGCCTGTCGTGGACGTCGCCCTTCACTGTGCGCGGGGAGACCTCTCGCAGGCGGACGCTGTACTGCGCCGGGGGATGCGGTCACGCGCGGCACAACCTGCCGGATCCGCCACGGGACGCAACCTGAGGCGACTTCTTGCCCCGGTTCTTGCCGGAAATCTCGGTGAGCTGGGTTTTTGCCGGTCAGGAGCGGTGGGTTGGTGCGCCTGATGGTCGTCGTTGGCCGCCATTGGCCACTGTCGAGCGACGTCGGACGGCCCAGGAACGGCCCAGCTGTGGGATCGTATGAACGGCCTCAGTCGACGGACGCAGCCCGCCACTGTGCGGTGATGCACCCCTCTTCCATGTCCCACCGCTCCTTGGCTACGCCATGGTTGAGCAGCTTCTGCACCTTGGTGAGATCGGCGGTGGGCGGGACGTCCAGGGCGACCGCGCGGAACCGTTCCATGCCCTCGCCGCAGACTCCGAGTTCGTGAAACGCGTTGATCACGCTCTGTCGTGCAGCTCCAGAGCCGCCGCCACGGATCACGATGAGGCGAATGGTGCAGTTCTCGGAACGCCGAACCACCTCGCCGGCCCATCGCACGCCCTCCTCGTCGGGCTCGGTGGCCACGATGTCCCCGCAGGCAATGCCTCGGACAAACCAAGGAATGTTGTCGAGCCGTGCGGTGCCGTCGCCTTGGTCGACCGCCCACGGACTCTCAACCGACGCCGGGGGCCAGTCGTCTTCGTTCTCAAGCCGGAAGTGCACCTCCACATAAGGGCTTTCAGGATTCCTCATAGTGCCCAGGATCCACAGCCCTGCTGCGCCCGGCCGCAGGCGGGTGACCGGAACCGTCAACTCAAAACCGAATACGGGGTCGTCTGAGCCTCAGCCGACGACAGCCGGCCACGACGGCGGGTGCACCGACCGACCAGGCACGCGTATGCCTCGCTGCACTCCCACCGGCCTCCGCCACGCTGCCAGTGCCGTCGACCAGAGCAAGCCGCGACGGCCGACCCACACCCGTTTCCGGGTCCTCCACGAACTGAGCCGGGTGGGACGGCGTGGGTGACGGAATCCGGGGACGGACTCACCGAAGATTCATCCGGAACGCTTCTACGACGCGGCCGACGACACGCTTCCGCGGTCACGCGGGACCGGAGGAACCACCATGCAGCCGGACGACCAGATCATGCGGGGCCCCGGGGAACGACGAGTCGCCGAGGCCGCGGAACGAATCGTGGCCGAGGGCCGGCCGCGGCTGCACCGCACCTGGACATCGCTGGTGGCCACCTCGTTGCTCGGCGGCATCGATGTGGGTGTCGGCATCATGGTATTGCTGTTCGTGCGGCACGAGACCGGCAGTGAACTGCTGGCCGGACTGGCCTTCTCCGTGGGGCTCATCGCCCTGCTGCTCGGCCACAGCGAGCTCTTCACGGAGGGCTTCCTGGTGCCCGTCGCCACCGTGATCGCCGGCGCGGCCACCTGGCTCGACCTGGCGCGGATGTGGGCGACGGTCCTGGTGATGAACCTGATCGGCGGATGGGTCTTCACCTGGATCGTCATGCAGGCATTCCCCGGCCTGCACCGCACCGCGGCCACGACGGGCGCACACTTCGTCGACGGGGGGTACACACTGAGCACCTTCTGCCTGACCGTGCTGGGCGGCAGCGTCATCACGCTCATGACCCGTATGCACCACGGCACGGATTCCATGACCGGGAAGATCACCGCATCGATCATCGCCGCGTTCGTCCTGGCCGGACTCGGACTGTGGCACTCGATCCTGGACTCCCTGATCGCGTTCGCCGGCCTGCACACCGGCAGGACGGCATACGGTTACGCGGACTGGCTGGTGTGGCTGGCCTGGGCGGTCCTGGGCAACATCGTCGGCGGCCTCCTGCTGACGACGGCACTGCGTCTGGTGCGCAGTGCCCCGGTGCTGCACGAGGGCGGGCCACCGGCCGAAGCCGGCTCCTGAAGGCCGCCGGACGGGCGTGAGGCGCCCGGCCCACGCACGCGGCCTGCACATCGGGCCAGACGACCAAGAAGGCCCGAGTCGATGACCTGGACCTTGTCCATGGAGCGGGTGGTAGCGCGCGAGTTCCAGGAATCTGAGCGGCCCTTGGCCGCGAACCTGCGCGCAAGTCGCGGTTTCGCTGTCCTGTCGGAACGGGTTCCGGAGCCTACGGCTGCGCTTCGCGGCCGGCCTGGGCGCGATCCGGCCGGCGGTTCCCGCGGCCGACGGCCGGAGGGGTGCGCAGCCGTAGGCGCTCGCCCTGGGGCCCGAACATGATCAGGTACTCAACAGGCCCACCGGAGCCGGCGTTCACCACCCCATGCGGGGTGCGGGTGTCGAGCTCGGCGACGTCCCCGGCAGTCAGGACGAGGTCCTGGTCGCCGAGCGCGAGCCACAGCCGCCCGTACAGGACGCACAGCCACTCGTAGCCCTCGTGGGAGACCTGCCGCGGTCGTGCGGGCGGACCCTCGACAGCGGGCAGGACGTGCTTGTGGGCGTGCAGGCCGCCGACGTACCGGGTCAACGGCAGCACCGCCTTGTCATCCCCGAAGCTCAGCGGCGCCGTAGCGCGCGGCTCGGCCGCGGGGGCGGGCGCGGTGCCGGCCAGTTCGTCCAGGGAGACGCCGTACTCCTTCGACAGCTGCAGCAGCACCTCCAGGGTGGGCTTGCGCCGGCCGGTCTCGATCCGGGACAGCGTGCTGGTCGAGATGCCGGTCGCGCAGCTGACACCGGCGAGCGTCGCGTTGTGGTGCTCGCGCGCGGCCCGCAACCGGGGCCCCATCGCGGCCGGCGTGCCGTCCACGTCGTCGACTGCCACCTTTCCCGCTCCTTCTTGCCGTGCCGTTCCACCGTTCTGTCCTGCGAGTTTGCCAGAAGGGCAAGGCTGATCGCGTCGGTCGGGTGCCACGCCGCATGATCGACGGGTAGCCGCGTCCGTCCGCGAATCGAGGAGAAGCCCATGCAGCCCGAGCCGACCGCCGAGCTCCGCCACCGCACCGTCGAGACCCCGGCCGGGCGCCTCCACCTGGTCGAGCAGGGCACCGGCCCGCTGGTCCTGCTCGTCCACGGCTTCCCCGAGTCCTGGTACTCCTGGCGCCGCCAGCTCCCGGCCCTCGCCGAGGCCGGCTACCGGGCGGTGGCGATCGACGTGCGCGGCTACGGCCGTTCCTCCAAGCCGGAGGCGACCGACGCCTACCGGATGCTCGACCTGGTGGAGGACAACGTTGCCGTCGTGCGTGCCCTCGGCGAGGAGAGCGCGGTGGTGGTCGGCCATGACTGGGGCGCCAACATCGCCTCCGTCTCGGCCCTGCTCCGCCCCGAGGTCTTCCGTGCGGTCGGCCTGCTGAGCGTCCCCTACGCGCCGCCCGGCGGCCCGCGCCCGACCGACATCTTCGGCCAGATCGGCGGCCCCGAGCAGGAGTTCTACGTCTCCTACTTCCAGAAGCCCGGCCGCGCCGAGGCGGAGATCGAGCCCGACGTCCGGGGCTGGCTCGCGGGCTTCTACGCGGCCCTGTCCGCCGACACCATGCCCGCCCAGGGCGAGCCCGACCCCCACTTCGTTGCCCGCGCCGGCGGCCGGCTGCGCGACCGCTTCCCCACGGGGGTCCTCCCGGCCTGGCTGAGCAAGGACGACCTCGACGTCTACGCCGGGGAGTTCGAGCGCACCGGCCTGACCGGCGCCCTCAACCGCTACCGCAACATGGACCGCGACTGGGAAGAACTCGCCCCGCACCGCGGAGCCCCGATCAAGCAGCCGTCCTTGTTCATCGGCGGCGCCCTGGACGCCTCCACCACCTGGATGTCCGACGCCATCGACGCCTACCCCACCACCCTCCCCGGCCTGTCGGCCTCCCACCTCTTGGACGCCTGCGGCCACTGGATCCAGCAGGAGCGCCCCGACGAGGTCAACCGCCTGCTGACCGACTGGCTCGCCACCCTCCAGGGCTGAACCAGGCAGGCTGCCTGGGCGGCTTGGCGGTTCGTCCGGGGTGGGCGGCGGTGACGTAGCGCGTGGCGGTCTGCGCGGTGATGCCGAACAGCCGCATCAGCCTGAGCGGATCGCCCTCGCGGGGGCCCTGCTCGCGCAGGACCTTCACCCAGGTGCGTACTTCGCTCGCGACCGGCCCCGGCAGAGCGGGCAGGGCCGACCCGCTCCACACCTGATCCCCGTCCCGGTGCGGGGCGGGATCACGGCCAGGGCGAGTCGGACCATCTCGGCGACCTTGCGGCGCCAGCCCGCGGTCATTCCGTGCTCGGCCTCGATCGCCTCGATCACTGGGCGGGCCTCCTCCCATCCGTCGACTGGCCGGCCGACGATCGCACTGACCGTGGCGTCGCCCAGCACTCGGGGCACCGTGAAGAGCGGGATCTGACCGCGGACCTGTGCCTCAAGCACCGGCGGGCCGGCGGGAGCGGCCCGCTGCCTCCGGAGCTTGGCCCACCACTCCACCCCCACCTTCGAACCGCTCTTGGTGGGCCGGCGCAGCGGTCGGGACGACACCGGCCGGTCGCCGTACGTGCCGCCGACCGTGAGCTGGACCGCCCGCGCCCGCGCCTCCTCCAGGCCCAGAGCCCACTCGGCGTCATCCTCGGCCCGGATCGCAGAGAGGCACGGCTTGCACAACCCGTCCGTGTTGAGGTGTGCCTCGTGCCGGCATCGCGGGCACACCCCGCGCTCCGGGTACTTCTTCGCCCAGGGCCGGCACACCTCGCACACCCGGTACCAGTGCACCACCAGCCATCCCAGACACACCGGGCAACTCCGCGCCAGCCCTTCCCCACGATCCACCGCCACCGGCCATCCCCTCAGCTCGGCGGAAGCGAGCGCGGACCCGCACCACGACGGCCGCGCGGCACCGGCCGAACCGGGCCCGCCGACGGCTGTTCCTCAGTGCCGACCGCGCGCTGGTCGGACTCCGGCGCGGCCCGGCCCGCCCCGAGCGGCTCGGCCTGCAGCAGGTCGGCGACCGTGCGGTTCAGCGCGGCGCACATCTTGTCCAAGTCATCGAGGCGCACCGTGACCGGCGTGCCGCTCCACAGTGCGGCCACCTTGCTCAGCGACGGGTTGAACCCGACCTGCTGAAAGGCGGCGAGCACCTCCGTCGGCCGCCACAGGTCCCGCTGGGCGGCCACCATCCGCAGATTCCACTTCACCGAAGGTTCCCCTTGTCCCTCACCAGTCGCTGGGCCGCCCGGGAGCTGGCCGCCAGATTCGCGAGCTCCGGGTCGGCGGGCGCCGTCGCCATGTACCGAAGAGTCGTCGTTGTCCAGTCGTGTCCGAGGACCTCCTGGAACAGGTACGCCACCCTCGGACGGGGACCGGAGCCCCGGACGCCCTTGCCCAAGACGACGAACCGGCCCCACTGGCCGTGCTCCCAGTGGATGTCGCCCAGGCACACCCCGCACAGCTCCGCCGCCCGGACACGGAGAGGTAGGCGACCTTCGTCATCACGTAGTCACGGCAGGCGACCGCGTACTTCCGCGCGTTCGGCAAGTCCTCGCACCACCGGCCGAAGAAGTCCTTCATCGCCGTCTGGGAGGGCGGGATACGCAGCCCGAAGTCTTGGCGGTGACGCGGCCGGTTGAACGGGTCGATCGGCGACTCGACGGAGGCACCGAAGCGGCGCATGATCTCGCCGGCGTATCGCTGCTCCAGGAACGCGAAGTACGCGTCGAGCTTGTTGATCTTGCCGCGCAGGGTCGACTGGGCTCGCTTACCCGGCCCGGCGAAGTACCGGTCGACCTCGCGGGAGGTCAGCTGCCACGGAACGGTGCCGTAGAACTCGCAGACCTCGATCACCGGCTTGATCAGCCCGTCCAGTGTCGTGGGTGCAAGACCTGCCGCGTCGCGCGCCCACTGGCACTCGGACAGTGTGTCGAGGAAGAAGCTCTCCTCGTCGTGCACCGAGATCCGTGCCTGGCGCCGCCGTTGCAGGGTGACCACGTCCGCGAGCCCGGTCTCCACCGACACGCCGGCCGGGTCCATCACGGCCGTCTGATCCGGAGCCGGGCGCACGAGGGTCAGCACGCGACTTCCAGAATCTGACACGAGAACGCATATTACTGTGATAATTCGCAGATTTTGCGAGTTACTGCAGAGATTCCACACGAGGGATCGAGGGCGCAAGGCACCCTCATCGACCTGCTGAGATGCGCGTTCTCAGGCTGTCGGCACTCCTCCGGAACCCGCGCGTACTCCACTGACGAGAATCGAACTCGCGCTCTCAGCTTGGGAAGCTGCGGCTCTTTGCGGTCGGGTCGGTTGCTGAGCTGGGCGAACGGCCGGGGTGCCGTCCCGTCGGGCTCGGCTGCTTTCACCGTGATTCCCTGGTGTTCCCCGTTCGATCTGGTGCGCTTGTGGTGCGGTCATGCTGGTGTGGGGCTGTTTCCGGACATGCTAGGAAGGGGTGCGTCCGGAGGCGCCTCAAAGATGTTTCTTCGCTGCTCTGACGATTCGGCTGATGTCGTCACGGGTCTGTGCTCGGCGCTGGTCGAGCTGGCTTCTGGTCTCCGTCTTGGCCAGTGCCGTGACGTCGGCGAGGACGGCCTCTGCGGCCTGACCCAAGGTCTCGTCGTCCGTAAGCATCTGGACCCGGAACAGGGCCTCTTGTGCGCTGGACCGCAGATCGTACGCGCGGATCCGGGCGGCATCAGGGTCTTCGGGGGGTGGTTGTTCGTGCTCACAGAACCACAGGTGCACCAGGCAGCGGCGGTAGTTGATCAGCGTGCCGGCGTAGGTGGAGTAGGCGTCGAGTCGTTCTTGCCGGAGCTTCTCGCGGCGGGTGAACTGGTGGCTTCTGTCGGTGGTGCGGTGCTGAAACGCCAGTGTGATTCCCGAGCCGAGCAGGGTTCCGAGGACGGCTATGGCACTGGCGATGATGGTCTCCACATCCCAAGCCGACCACGTGTCGTGGATCCAGGTGTGACGCTTGGCCAACTCGACCGTCACCCAACACGCTTTCCAAGCCTGTTGGTGGCCTCGAGGACTGGGAACGGGGCCGTTCACCTGCGTTCATGAGCGGTCGGTCGTGGTAGCGGCTGCCGTCCTCGGTCTCGTCTGAACGGCCGTGAACGGCCGTGAACGGCGCTGAATGAGAAGGAAACCGAGACGGACGGTGAGGCAGGGCTCGCTAGCATTCTCGCTGTTGAAGGAGAAGTCATGGCTCTGGTCCGCAAGGGATCACGACGGATCGTTGTCGACGGCACGGCCTACCGCTGGCGACTGCGAGGCAGACCGACGTACTTCCAGGGGATGGCCTGGTCGCCGTGTACGTTCGCGGTCGAGCATGCGGACACCCCAGGTACGGTCCTCGTGGTGACAACCAACCAGCCGCATACGAGGAACTGGATAGGTCGTGAGGCCGAGCCCGTGTTGCCCTCTGGTGTTGCTACGGCCATTCGGTCGGCCCTGTGTGAGGGGTGGACTCCGACGACTTTGGGCTCTGTGTTCCACATCGACGAGTCAACCGGCTTCACACCCGGGTTCTGAACGCAGCAGGGAAGAGCCGGGGCCTGGGCCTCAGCCGACGACAGTCAGCCACGATGGCGGGTGCGTCGACCGGTCAGGCGCGCGTGTGCCTCGCTGCACCCCCACCGGCCTCCGAAGCGCATCAGTCGGCGGTTGATCAACCACCGTAGCGGCTGCGCAAATCCTCGGTGATCCTCGACATCAGCTCTATCGCGCCTTGCGGTTGCATCTCCGCCAGCGGGCGTTCCGTCTGAGGGTCGTAGGCAGTCAGTCCCGTTTCCTTCTCGACGATGGCTGAAAGGGCGAAGACCTTGCCGAGCACGACCGCAGCATCGTGCCCCGCATGCCAGTAGGGCACAGTGATGCTTACCTCGTCACCCAAGACGGACAGGTCGATGCCGGTGCCCGAGTGGCTAAGGTCTCGCGACTCCTGCTCGTACTCCGTAATGTCTACTTCACCCAGAAGCATCCGGGCTTGCGGCACTATTCGGCCCCAAGCTTCAAGGAGGCGGGCCGGGATCGGCTCGCTGAACTCGGCCGTGTCTTCCATCGCCTCCAAGACCTCATCCCAGGGCTGACCGCCGCGTCGGCTCAAGAAATAGACGTCGTAGCTCATCGCGCGATCGTAGACACTCCTTTCGCTGGCCACAGTCGACCTGATCTCTCCTGACGAGGGATGCTCACCAGTCCCGCCATCGGTCCGTGAGCTCGTGCCGACCGAGCCTGCGTCCGGCGGTCAGGGCCGCGACGTCGACTCCCTGTTCGGTGAGCGCCTCATCGATGTAGGCAGTACAACCGCTCGCGTTCATCGGTTTCGAAGGCGCACTCCTCATGAGTCTCGGTCACGGCGTTCAGGCCGGGATGACGGCCACCTCTCCGGCGCCGGCGAAGTGCTCGCGACACACATGGTGTTCTCCGGCGGCCCCCCTCACCCGGGGGCGTCAGAAGGTGAGTTCGACGTAGTCGGCGGACCGGAACCCCGGCCACCCGGGTCACTGAGCTTCGGGTCGAGCTCTGGTCCGGAGTCCGGCCGGACCGTCATGCCCTCGGCGGACGAACGGCGAAGCACAGGTGCGGGCTCCGGCGGGGCTACGTGACTCCTGGGGGTGTCCGGAAGTTGAGCTCCCAGGCAAGGTCTTCGATGGCTGGTTGCGACAGCGCGCGCGGATCGTCGGCTTGCTGGCGTTTAAGTAATTCCTTAACTTTGTGGTGTGGGTGTCGAGGGGAGCCGTCTTGGGCTGGGCGATCAAGACCACCGATGAGTACGCGGAGTGGTTCAGGCTCCTGATCAAGGAGGATCTGGGTTCGGCTTCCCAGGTCGCGCAGGCGGTGGCCGCCCTGCGTGAGGCAGGGCCGACCTTGGGACGCCCTCTTGTGGACCGGTTGAAGGGCTCGGAACTGCATCATCTGAAGGAGCTGAGGCCGGGATCGGGTGGGCGCTCCGAGATCCGGATCGTCTTCGCCTTCGATCAGACTCGCTCGGCCCTGCTGCTCCTCGGCGGTGACAAGGCCGGAAACTGGGAGCGCTGGTACCGCGACAACATCCCGCTGGCCGAGCAGCTCTACCACGAGTACACCAGCGACGACGAGGACTGAGGAGTAGGCACATGCCGAAGAAGGCTGCGCAGGACTGGGAGGCTCTGGAGCAGGAGCTGTACGCGGCAGGCGTGGAGCCCGCCGAGGTGGAAGCGGGATCTCGTCGGCTTCTCGCCGAGGCGCGTGGCCACCAGCTCGCCGAGGCACGCAAGCAGTCCGGGTTGACCCAGCGGGATGTGGCGGCCCGGATGGGCGTCAGTGTTGCCCGGGTCTCCCAGATCGAGCACGGTGAGAGCGCCACCCTGGATGTCATCGCTCGCTATGTGGAGGCACTCGGCGGGAGGCTGGATCTGGTCGCGGACTTCGGCGACCACACCCTGCGCATGCCGGCCAGCGGCAATCAGGGCAGCGCGGCGGTGTAACCGTCAGCGAGAGCTGCAGGGCTGCGGTTCATCAGTTCTGCACGTGGCTCACCCACAGGGCCTTGAGCTGTTCCCTTTGCTCGACACTGATGACGCCGACCTCCACCGCCATGGCCACGGGTGCCCTGCTGGCCTGCTCGGACGCAATGTACCGACGTGGTTGTGAGCTCCGTTGTACTGCTGTTGACCGTGACTGTCCGCTCTTACGGGCACGCCGTGGGCACGCCGTGGGCACGCCGTGGGCACGGCTTCGGACAACGGCCGACGGAGCGTGCGCACGAACGGCTCTGTGCTTGACCCGGCTGACGCGTATGCCGAGTCCAGGGATGCCTTCGCGGCTGCATGGACCCTCGGGTGAAATGTGTCTCTGCCAGGTGGCTCGGGGGTGAACCGCACTACGTCACCGTGAGGTGAGTACGGGCGGACATGACGGGCCATCAAGTGCCGCGTCCGCTGTCGGACCGGTACGTCATGATCGCCTCATGGAGCGCTCGAGTGCGGTACGGGGAGACGGGATGACCGGGAGTGGGCTGCTGACGGCACGGGCCGAGATGGCGGCCCTCGACGATCACGGTCTGGCGGCCGCGCTGGGCGGGCTCGTGGACGGCCTGGGGTACTGGAGCGGCAAGGGGGCACTGGCCGCTGTCGAGCGGACGGGGCGCTGTCTCGCCGGGACGGGAGAGCCGACCGGGCCGGACGAGGGGCCGGGAACAGCGGGGGAGGGGTCCTGGTCACGGTTCATCGGGCGTATCGGTGCCGTGGCGTTGCGTGCCGTGGTGGAGCCCACCCGCGATGAGCGGCGCCGGCGGTTGCTCGCGCTGCTGGAGATCTGGGCGGACAGTCCCTTCGCCGATCCGCGGGCCCGGATGCGCACGGGCCTCGTACGGGTGACCGAGGGCGGCCCCGTGGTGGTCCGGGACGAGCGGGGGGCGGCTGTCGTGGTCGGCTGGCCCACCGAAGGGCTGCGGAAGTTCGTCGACCTGCGGGCGGGGGAGTCGGATCCGCCGAGCCCGGGGGTGATCGAGGAGGTGACCGACGTCCCGCGTGGGGGATGGGGTGATGCCGATCAGGTGCGCCGGCTGGTGGACCTCGTCCGGGAGCGCGGCCCGGTGCCGTGGGACCTCGACGCGGTGGCCGTGCTGAGGGACGGAACGGGGATGGGCCGTGCGGCGGCGTCCTTCGCTCTGGCGGGGATGCTTGCCGGAGGGTATCTGCCGTACCTCGACGACGGGGAACGGAGGATCCACCGGCTCAAGGTGGCCGAGATCGAGGACGGCGTCCACGAGCCCTGCCGGATGGGCTCGCTGGACCGCCTCGAACTGCTGGCGGACGTGCTGCCCGAGGATCCCGCCGAGCTGTGGGAGCCGCAGGGCATGCGCGAGGTGGCGGAGCGGATCGCGCATGCGTGGCGGGATCGGTACGGCCGCCGGACCGTGGTCCCGGAGCGCACCTTCAACGCGGCCATCGAGCTGCATCCGTTCCCGCTGTCGGCGGGCCGCTTCTGCGCGGCGTTCACCGACCACGCTTCGATACGCGGTCTCGGTTCGAACCTCGACCCCTGGATCCGGAACAGCGAATTCGGCCCCTTCCTGACTGCCGGGGGCTGGGACCTCAACGATTTCAAGGACGTCTTGCACGTCGCCGTGTCGAACCTCTTCCGGGTCTACGCGGAGCTTCCCTCCGGTGACCCGGTCCGCGCCGGAGCACCCGCCCTCCTACGGGCGCTGCGGGAGCGGGTGGACCATCCGGGCCTGCTGCTGAACGCCGGCGTTCTCAGCCACACGGTGGGACACCGGGTCGCCGATGTGCACGACAGGTTCGGCTCGCGTCCCTACGCCGGCCCGGAACCACTGGAGGTCGCGAGCGTCGACGACGGACTGACCGTGGTCGTGGACGGCGTCGTCGACCGCAGAGGCGATCGTTCCCAGCCCCGGCTGTACTTCCGCCCGGCGTTCTACGGCGACGACGAGCGCTCCCGGACGTTGTCGGCGGCCCGGGCGGACCCCCGTCACGATCCCGGGATCGAGATGGTCGAGTGGCTGCGTGGACCGGCCTGCGCGCGCATCGTCGAGCGGCTCGAGGACTCTTCGCTGCCTCCGGGGTCGTACGAGACGAATCCGGCAGTCTCCACGCCCGACGTGCTGGGACGGGCGGCCGGCGGGCTCGGCATCGACGAGGACGCGGCAGCGCTCTACCTGCAACTGCTGACCCTGTACGCGCCGGGCGACCGCAACATCCGTGTGTGGAACGGCTGGAAGGCCGACCGGCACCAGAAGGCCGCCGCCGTGCTGGTCGAGCGCGGCCTGGTCGTCGAGGACAGGCGCGCGAGGACGGGCCGCCGGCTCTTCCTGCCGGGCGAGTGGATCCACGCCGGGAAGCCCTACCAGCCCATGGAGGCGTGGAAGGCGGAACTGCTGGGGGTGGAACGCTCGTACAACGGCCGGCTGGAGAACCCACTCCCTCTTCCCACCCGTACCGTGCCCGATTTGTTCGCCCACGCGTGGGAGCTGGTAGAGGAGGGACGGGGGCCCTCGGCGTAAGGACTCCGGTGTCCGGTGAACGGGCAGTGCTCACAACCGTTCCATGACGCGGGGCTGCTCGAGCGTGCGTGCCGATACGCGGTGCCTCCTGAAGGCATCGTGGAGACGGTCGTGGACGACGACCTGATCGAGCGCGACCCGTGCCGGATCAAGGCCGTCGGAAGGGACGCTGCACGAGCACGGTGTCCTTCTCCCCGCTGTGCCGAGTCCGGGTTCGCCGGTGTCAGACGTCCCGGATGATCACGCGGTCTCCGCAGAGTCCGGTCCAGTCGTCGCGGTCGGAGGTGAGGATCAGGGCGGGGGACGGCGAACGCAGGGCCATCGCGGCGACGAAGGCGTCATCGCGGCCTCGCTGATCGGTGCGGCCGTGTCCGTCGGTTTTCACCTCGCCTTCGTGCGCCTGCACCGAAGGGCCGCGTGAGCACCCGGAACCACGACCCGCTGGAGGGTTTCGACACCACCGTCCACGCCCCGAACCGGCTGCGCGTCTGCGCCCTCCTGGACACTGCGGGGGAGGCGGAATTCGGCCTGATCCAAAAACAACTCGAGCTCTCGGCGTCCGCGTTGAGTAAGCACGTCACCGTGCTGATGGACGCCGGCTACGTCGAGCAGCGCAAGGCCGTTCGCGACACCCGGCAACGGGTCTGGCTCCGGCTGACCCGGCGGGGCCGGGACGCTTACCGGGGACACCTCGCGGCGCTGCGGGCGATCGTGGGGCCGTCGGACCCGGCTCTCCGAGGACCGTCGGATCCGGCTCCCTGAGGACCGTCGGATCCGGATGAACCTCGCCTCCGGCCTGCCTGCCTTCCCCAGCCGGCCGCGCTCCGAGTGGGAACGACCGACGCGACCTGCCTGGAGACGGCCTTCGCCGAACCCACCCTGGCCGGCAACGAGCGCGGCGGGCCCATCGGCCTGGAGTTCCACGGGCCTGGAGCTCCGCGTTCCGCCCCTCGCCGAGTGTCCGAGGGAACCGCGGAAGGCCGGGCGCGACCGCGCCCCGCGTTCGTACCGGCTTTTACCACCAGACCTCCGCCTTGAAGACGATCGAGGTCCGTTCCGGGGTGTGCTCGGCAGGTGGTGGCTCTGTCACACCCGCACCACCCCCTTTGGTCGAGGGGGGTTCCGTGGCTGGGGTACGTGGAGGGCGCGGGATGCCCGTACGGGCCCGGACAGCAAACAAACCCCAGGCCATTGACCTGGGATCTCTTTCTGGAGCGGGTGACGAGAGTCGAACTCGCGCTCTCAGCTTGGGAAGCGAGGGCGCTTGGGCGGGCTGCATGGCTCTGACCAGCGCAGATACCTGGTGCTCGAAGTGATCGTGTGGGTCGGATCGCACCGTTGTCGACCGTGGTTTTCCGTCTCTACGGGCACGCGGAGGGCACGGAACCTCGAGAGGGGAGAGGCCGGCGTTGCTGACGGTGCAACCGCGCATGGGCCGCCTCGTACGGAGACCAGCTGTTGATGTGACGTTGCAGCTGCATACGAGTGGCCCAGCTGGGGTACCGCGGAGGCACTGTCAGAGAAGTGTGTCCAAGTCCCACGACGCTCGAGTGTCCGCGCAAAGTCACGACGACCGCGTGGTTCGGCGAGGAACCGTATGGAGCGCTGCTCGTCGCCGAAGTCACGTGTGACAGCGCGGTCACCGAGACTGACCGCGCTGGAAAGCTCGCGACGAACGGCGACTCCGTGTGTCCCGCTCGGTTGCGCCGTGCGGCCGATGAGCTTTTCCGGCCGCCGGCCGGACGGGTGGATCAGCGCAGTCCGGCGAAGAGATCGTTCTCGGGTACGGCGGCGCCGGTGGTGTCCTTGACACGTACGAAGGTCTCCGTGCCCATCAACTCACCGAACTTCTCCTTGCCCATCTTGAGGAAGAAGATGTTCTCGCCCTGACTGGCGTGCGCGGCCAGCGCATCGAACTTCTGACTGCTGAACGCAGTGGTGTCCACCCACGTGGTGATCTCATCGTCAGGGAGGCCGATCTCGGCCATCGCGGCGGCCTCGGCAGGATCCGGCTCCGGCATGTCCTCATGAAACTCGCGCATGATCTCGCCGAACCGCTGCATCCCCGAGCGGGGCATCGTGGTCCAGTACACCTTCGGTGTCAGCGCGGTCATCTCCAGCGCCGCCATCGTGATGCGGTGGGCCTGGATGTGGTCGGGGTGGCCGTAGAAGCCGTTCTCGTCGTAGGTGACGACCACATCAGGTCGGTAGTGCCGCATGAGTTCCGCGAGTCGGGCGGCGCCTTCCCCGACGGGGGTCTGCCAGAAGGCTCCGGGGGCGTCGTTGCTCGGCCAGCCCATCATCCCGGAGTCGGCGTAGTCCAGCATCTCCAGATCGCTGACCTTCAGGACGGCACAGCTCGCCTCGAGTTCGTGACGGCGCATCAAGGCGACCGCCGCCGGATCATGACCGGGATCACCCGGCTTGACACCCTCCGGTCCGTCACCGCAACCGCCGTCGGTACACGTCACGAGAACCGTGCGGATGCCTTCCGCCGCGTACCGCGCGAGGACCCCTCCGGTTCCGGTGGCCTCGTCATCGGGGTGGGCGTGTACTGCCATGAGGGTCAAGGGCCGGTCAGTCATGAAACAGTCCTCCTGCAGAAATACGTCTTGGTCCAAGTAGCGCGGCGGGCGTACCGCCGCGATCCCGGGGCCCGGATCCTGGTGGGGCGGACGACCTTGTGGTCTCCGTGTTCCCCGCCCGCGCGGCGCCGGTGCCTCGGTCGATGCAACACCGCCGCCCGGACCGGCTGTTCCCGGCACGGCCGCTTGGCCCGCACGTCGGCGTTCCAACGCGAACGAGATAGGCGACAGACACAGGCGTTGGCGCATTCCAGCTCGTGTGGGAGTCGTTCAGCGCCAGGGAAGGGCTGCAGAGCTCGGAGTTCTGCAGCCCGGTGGGCCTGGCCACATCGGCCGCGGAACTCGTGCCGGCCCTCGACGTCTCCGAGGACGAATTCTGGAACTGGGTGCTTGACGGCCGGCTCCCGGGCCGGGGAGCCCCGGCGGTGCCGAAGGAAGCGCTGCCTGCAGACCTGGTGTATCCGCTGCTCCATCGGGTCGGCCTTGCAGAGGAGACGGTAGCCGAGCTGACCAAGGAGGACGCGGTGGCCCGACTTCACCAGTACTGGACCGAAGGAACCTGAGTGCAGGCGAGCGACAAGCAACCACGCCGCGCTTGGTCGGCCAAGGATGCCGTTGACATCCGTTCTTCGAGGCGGCGGAACCCCTGAAAGCGTTCGAAGTCTGGACAACAGCTAAGGCCCAGGTCTCTGACCTGGGCCTTCTTCGTGGAGCGGGTGACGAGAATCGAACTCGCGCTCTCAGCTTGGGAAGCGACGACGCTCGCGTGGCTACATGGGTGCTGACCTGCGTTGATTTGTTGTGCCAGTGTCGCGGCGCGAACCTGGTCGCACCGCTGTTGACCGTGGTTGTCCCCTCTGAGGGGCGCGCCGTGGGCACGACGCCGCTGAGCTGTCTGGCCAGGGGCACAGGTGGTGCTCGCGTCGGCTGGTCACCGTTGTTTCCCGGGCGGATCGACAGCCTTGGTCGCGATTGCGCATGTCGCAGGAAGTTGTCGTCCCCGGCACCCGTCGACGGCGACCATCCCGCACCGGTGGTCGTGGCCGTGATCGTCGGAGACGGTGGGACTGGCAAGGGCGGCATCGATGGCGACGGCTTGGCCGTCCTCCATCGCGAGGGAGGTGATGAAGGTGGTCCTCGACCGCTGAAGACGGCGCAACGGACATACGTCGTTCTGGTACATGGACTATGTTTGGTACATGTCCATGAAGCGCACGAACGTCTACGCCGACCCCGAGGATCTGGCGATCATCAAAGAGGCGGCCAAGCGGCGGGGCATAAGCGAGGCTGAGATCATCCGTCAGGGAATTCATCTCGCGGCGATGGCGAACCGGGTCTGGGACGAACCGTTGTTCTCGCGGACGTTCGAGGGGCCGGGACGCACGCCGTCCAAGACTGAGGTCCGTGACGCGGTCGCCGACGCGGTCCGCCGCGAGACGGACTCCGGAACTGCCGCGTGATTATCGTCATCGCGGATGCGTCCGGCCTCCTGGCCGCTCTCGACTCGACTCACCCGGAGCACAGGGGCGCGAACGAGTCGATCATGGCGGCCGGTCTCCTGATCATGTCTCCGCTCCTACTGGCGGAACTTGATCACGTGGCCACGCGTGAGTTGGGGCGCGAGGCAGCCCTGAGCGCGGTTGACGACCTGCGGCGCTGGATGAGCCGGGGTCGTGTCGTGATGCCGGAGATCACGGAAGACCACTTGGGTGCCGCCCAGTCCGTCCGAGTCCGCTACGGCGCGCTCGACCTGGACCTCGCCGACGCGGTGAACGTAGCGCTTGCGGCCGACTACGACACGAACGCGATCCTAAGCCTCGACCGACGGGACTTCCGGGCCGTGCGTCCCCTGGGTCGCCACAAGGCGTTCCGGGTACTCCCGGACGACCTTCCGCTCTGACGCGAGATCCTCGGCGGCCAAGCGCCTGCTCCCGCCGGGAGTTGTGCCCTTTTTGTCGAGATGCGCGATGAGCGGTGGGCGTCCGGGGCGGGCGGGCTGAGTGCTCTCCCCGCGTGAACCTGCTGATGGTCGACGTGAAGACGCAGGTCGGCGACGTGCTGCAACGTGAGTGGGCCGCACTCGTGTATTGCCCTGTGAGGTTGGGGACGCGGCTGGCGGGTGGTTTGCCTGCGAGCGCGGTGTGTCCGCGGTGGTGATGGTAGGAGTGCAGCCAGTCCGGGAATGCGTCGCGTCGTTCCTGCTCTGACCGGTAGGGCTTCGCGTAGGCCCATTCGTCGAGCAGGGTGCGGTTGAGGCGTTCGACCTTGCCGTTGGTCTGGGGTCGGTAGGGTCGGGTTCGCCTGTGGGCGATCCCGGCCAGGGCAGGTGCGTCGCGTCAGGCGGGACCTGTAGCAGGCGCCGTTGTCGGTCGGGACGCGCTCGACGGTGATCCCCGCGCTGGTGAAGTAGGTGTGGGCGCGGATCCAGAAGGCGGTGGCGGTCTCTTTGCGCTCGTCGGTGAGGATCTCGCTGTAGGCGAGGTGGGAGTGGTCGTCGACGGCGGTGTGGATGTAGCTGTCCCGGACACTGTGCGGCGGGCCCGATCCCGTTGAAGCCGGCGTACTGTCTACGGCTCGGCCGACGCTTCCTGCCGCCTGTCATTGCTCCCGCCACGGGGGCGTGAGCTCCACCGACGCGATCACGCTCCCGCACTGCCGGCGGCCGGCAGGCCCTGCTCGTCCCGTCCCCGCGCACCTGCGCTGCGGTGACACCTGTGCCCGCCTCGCGGCGGGTTTCCGCATCGCAATCGCGACGGTCTACCGCTACATACGTGAGGCCACCGACCTCCTGGCCCCGCTCGCTCCGACACTGGAGCAGGCCATGGACACGGTCCGCAGCAAGGCGTACGTCGTCCTCGACGGCACGCTGCTGCTGATCGACCGCATCGCCGCCGACCGCCCGTACCGCTCGGGCAAGAAGAAGCACCACGGCATGAACGTGCAGGTGCTCGCCGACCCGGCCGGACGCCTGATCTGGGCATCGGACGCGCTGCCGGGAGCCACACACGACCTGACCGCGGCCCGGACCCACGACATCCCGGCCACTTTGGCCGCCGACGGCATCAAGTGCTGGGCGGACAAGGCGTACCAGGGTGCGAGTCCCGCCGTCCGCGTCCCGTTCCGGGGCAGGAATCCGCGCGGCTGGCGCCGGCGTCACAACCGGGACCACGCCAAGATCCGCAGCCTCGGCGAACGCGCCGTGGCAACCCTGAAAGGCCGGCGGCTCCTGCGCAAGCTCCGCTGGAACGACGCTTCGGCGTTCGTGAGTTGTTTTCCGACGGCTCCCCGAGCCGCTCAGGGGTCGACCGGGTCCGGCGCTGCGTTCTCGGCGTTACCTAACGGGGGAAACCGCGAGGGAACCCCTCCACAGATGGTGGGGGTGTGGTCAAAAAACGGCCTGTGTATAGCCACCCCCGGCGTCCACCCCCCGGGGAAAACGATTAAATA
>NZ_JBHXQZ010000041.1:0-67135 GCF_042717095.1 Streptomyces sp. NPDC058632
CTTCAGTGCGTGCGCGTGCGCGTGTACGCGCACGGGCGCTGCCGCTCAGTCGCCGGCCGGCCGGCTGGCCGAGGCGGCGTCGGTCGGGGTGCTCTCGAGGCCGTCCGCCGCGTCGGTGGAGCCCTCGGTCTCCTCGGTCTCCTCGGCCGCGGGAGCGCTCGGCGAGCCCGTGGCCTCGCCGGTCGCCTCGTCGGTGGCTTCCGGCGACGGCTCGGCCGGGGCCTCCGGCCCGGTCGGGAGGTCGCTCGGGCCCCAGTCGCTGAAGAAGCCCTCGGCCGGGTGGACGAGCGCGCGCAGGCTCACGTCACCGGTCTCGCTGAAGGTGAAGGTGACCGGCTGCGCGTTGCCGTCCTGGACGGCCTCACGGCTGCTGGACAGCACGGCCGAGGCGTTGCCCGCGCCGCCGAGGATGAGCCGGCCGCCGGCCGGGACGGTCAGACTGCCGCCCTCGGCGGGGGAGAGCTCGGCGGTCTTGCCCGTGCCGGGAAGGGTGATCGACTCCAGTGTCTGGTCCGTGCGGCCCTCGTTGAACAGGGTCGCGGAGACGACGGCCGGGCCCGTGGACTCGCGGTCCGGCTGGGTGACGACGATGGCGTTCTGGACCTTGATGACGCCGACGGTCGTCGCGGCGTTGTCCGGCTGGATCTGCAGGGACTGGGCGTTGTTGCCGGCCGCGCACGCGGAGAGCGGGGCGATCGAGAAAGCGAGGGCGGCGGCGGCGATGGCGCCGCGTCGAAGGCTGCTGCTCACGGCGGCGGCAACTCCTTGACTCGAGCGAGCGGTGGCGACCGGTCAGCCGCCTTGAGTGTCTGTCAGTCGCTGCCAGTGCGTGGCTGTCAGCGGCCTCAGGTTATCGAGCCGCTCCCGTACGCCCGCACCCGACCCTCCCTGCGGCGCCCACTGTTCACCCCGGGTCACCCCGGGCGGCGTGCACGGGCACCGCGGACGCCCTCGGCCGCGTGCGGTCCCCGAGCGGGACGCCCGGTCGGGAGGAACGCGCGCGAGTCCGCGTGCGATGTCCGAGCGTGATGCCTGTCACTGACTCGCGCAAGTGACTCGCGGGTTACTTCGGCGGGGCACTCCTCCGGCATTCGCATAAGGGCGGCCGGGGGCATCCGCCCCTCGATGCGGCGCATATTCGGTGAAGGAATGCGGGGCCGGGCCGGAAAATGCGGCAGGTGGTCCGAAAATTGATCACCGGCGGTGTGTCCCGGGGGTCGCGTGATCAATTTCGGATTCGATCGGAACCTGGACGTCCGCACCGAACGGAGTAGCGGAAGTCGAGCACTTGGAGTCAGACATACGGGGACGTATGGGTGTCTGTGGAGGGTTCCGGATGCGTGTAACGTACGCGTTTCGCTCGCCCCGGAGAGCCCCTCCGACCTGCGAATACCTGCTTCCGTCCAGTGGCCGAAGCACGTCCCTGATGCTGTTGTCAAGCCCCGAGAATGCCCCTGACCTGCGAAAACGCCATTCAGAACCCGCCGTATCCGTGTTACCCTGGATAGCCACGGAAGGGGTACCTGTCACATGACGTTCAAGGTTGGCGACACCGTGGTCTATCCCCATCACGGGGCCGCGCTGATCGAGGCTATCGAAACTCGCCAGATCAAAGGCGTGGACAAGACCTACTTGGTGCTGAAGGTCGCCCAGGGCGACCTGACGGTACGTGTGCCAGCGGACAATGCGGAGTTCGTCGGCGTGCGTGATGTGGTCGGTCAGGACGGGCTGGACCGGGTCTTCGAGGTACTGCGCGCACCGTATGCCGAGGAGCCCACGAACTGGTCCCGTCGGTACAAGGCAAACCTGGAGAAGCTCGCCTCGGGCGATGTCATCAAGGTCGCGGAAGTCGTGCGTGACCTGTGGCGTCGTGAGCGTGAGCGCGGACTCTCCGCCGGTGAGAAGCGGATGCTCGCCAAGGCGCGCCAGATTCTGGTCAGCGAGCTCGCCCTCGCGGAGAAGACCAACGAAGACAAGGCCGAAGCCCTCCTCGACGAGGTTCTCGCCTCCTGAGGCGACGAAGGCAGCAGGCGGGGCACGGACGGAGCTTCGTCGCCCGGTGCTCGGTGGCACGCGGAATCCCACGTGCACTCCGAGGACCAGCACATCGAAATGCCGCGGTGCCCGATGACGTTTGTGAAGTCGCCGGGCGCTGCGGCATGTCCGCACCCGGACACCGTCCGTATGCCGCGCAGCCCGTACGCTTCGCACCCACCGCGCTTGCCCGCACTGTGCCGGCTCCGGGCGGCCGGCCCGACCAGAGTCACGGAAGGGGCTGGTCAAGGCGGTACGCCCGGCACTACCCCCGCTCCAGGAGCGGGGGCTACGCCCAGGCCATACCCACCCGGCCCCCGCTGTCAAACTCCCGTCTGCCGCACGACGCCCCGCACGAACTTCCGACGCGCCGGACCCCGGACCGAGCACATGCCGTACGGGGCCCAGTGCCCGGGATGCCGAGAGCACGCACCTGACGCCGCGCGGCCCGCCCTGCGGGCGGACGACGGAGACCCGACGGCAGGACCCGGCCCGAGCACACACACCTGACAGGAACCGATGTCTGACGATCCCCTCCCGCAGCCGCCGGCACAGCCCGTGTCCGGCCGTCCGACCGCCCGCACGGCGGCCGTGATCCCGGCCGCCGGCCGGGGTGTGCGCCTCGGACCGGGCGCTCCCAAGGCGCTCCGCACCCTGGGCGGCACGCCCATGCTCATCCACGCGATCCGCGCGATGGCCGATTCCCGCGCCGTCTCCCTGGTCGTCGTCGTGGCCCCGCCCGAGGGTGCCGCGGAGGTCAGGACGCTGCTCGACGCGCACGCGCTGCCCGACCGCACCGAGTTCGTCGTCGTCCCCGGCGGCCGGACCCGCCAGGAGTCCGTGAAACTCGGCCTCGACGCGCTGCCCCCCGGCTTCGACATCGTCCTGGTGCACGACGCGGCCCGCCCGCTGGTCCCCGTCGACACCGTGGACGCCGTCGTCGAGGCCGTCCGCGACGGCGCCCCCGCCGTGGTCCCGGCGCTGCCGCTCGCCGACACCGTCAAACAGGTCGAGCCCGCCGCCGTCCCCGGCGAACCGGAACCCGTGGTCGCCACCCCCGACCGGTCCCTGCTGCGCGCCGTGCAGACCCCGCAGGGCTTCGACCGGGCCGCGCTGGTGCGCGCGCACGAGACGGTGACCGACAACGTCACCGACGACGCGAGCATGGTCGAGCAGCTGGGCCTGGCCGTCGTCACCGTGCCCGGCCACGAGGAGGCGTTCAAGGTCACCCGCCCCCTCGACCTCGTCCTCGCCGAGGCGGTCCTCGCCCGCAGGAGGCTCAACGATGGCTTCTGAGCCGCAGGCCGTCCGCGCGGAGCCCGTGCTCCCGCAGGTCGGCATCGGGACCGACGTCCACGCCTTCGAGGACGGCCGGGAGCTGTGGTGCGCCGGTCTGAAGTGGGAGGGCCAGGGGCCCGGACTCGCCGGGCACTCCGACGCCGACGTCGTGGCGCACGCCGCGTGCAACGCCCTGTTCTCCGCCGCCGGCCTCGGCGACCTGGGGCAGCACTTCGGCACCGGGCGGCCCGAGTGGTCCGGCGCCTCCGGCGTGACCCTGCTGACCGAGACCGCGCGGATCGTCCGGGCGGCCGGATTCCGGATCGGCAACGTGGCGGTGCAGGTCGTCGGCGACCGGCCCAGGATCGGCAAGCGCCGGGACGAGGCCCAGAAGATCCTTTCCGAGGCCGCCGGGGCACCCGTGTCGGTCTCCGGCGCCACCACCGACGGACTCGGCTTCCCGGGCCGCGGCGAAGGACTGATGGCCGTCGCCACCGCCCTCGTCGTCCGGACCGACCGAGGCTGACCGTCCTCCGCGCGGGACAGGGCCGCCGCCAGCCCGGACCGCAGACCGCCGGCCGCGTGGGCCGGGGCGGTCACCCGCGCGGACCGGGACCGCCGTCCGAGTGTGGACCGGACCGCCGTCCGCGTGGATCGGGGCGGTCACCCGCGCGGACCCGGACCGGCCGAAACACCGGGCGGGCACGGCGGGAAAGGGGCGCGAGGCACCGCCCCGGGCCGACTACCCTGGAGGGGTGACTATTCGCCTGTACGACACCAGCGCCCGGCAGATTCGTGACTTCACCCCGCTCCAGCCGGGTTGTGTCTCGATCTACCTGTGCGGTGCCACCGTGCAGGCAGCGCCCCACATCGGGCACATCCGCTCGGGGCTGAACTTCGACATCATGCGCCGCTGGTTCGAGTACCGCGGCCTGCGGACGACGTTCATCCGCAATGTCACGGACATCGACGACAAGATCATCGTGAAGTCCGCGGAGCAGGACCGCCCCTGGTGGACCATCGGCTACGAGAACGAGCGCGCCTTCACCGACGGCTACCGGGCCCTCGGCTGCCTCCCTCCGACCTACGAGCCGCGCGCCACCGGCCACATCACCGAGATGGTCGAGATGATGCGCGGTCTCATCGAGCGCGGCCACGCCTACGACGCCGACGGCAACGTCTACTTCGCCGTCACCTCGTTCCCCGAGTACCTGGAACTGTCCAACCAGGAGCTCGACAACCTCCTCCAGCCGTCGGGCGAGGGCGAGACCGGCAAGCGGGACCCGCGCGACTTCGCCATGTGGAAGGCGGCCAAGCCCGGCGAGCCGAGCTGGGAGTCGCCGTGGGGCCGCGGGCGTCCCGGCTGGCACCTCGAGTGCTCGGCGATGGCGCACAAGTACCTCGGCACCGCCTTCGACATCCACGGCGGCGGCCTCGACCTGGTCTTCCCGCACCACGAGAACGAGATCGCCCAGGCCAAGGCCTACGGCGACGAGTTCGCCCGGTACTGGGTGCACAACGCCTGGGTCACCATGAGCGGCGAGAAGATGTCGAAGTCGCTCGGCAACTCGGTGCTCGTCAGCGAGATGGTCAAGCGCTGGCGGCCCATCGTGCTCCGCTACTACCTCGGCACCCCGCACTACCGCTCGATGATCGAGTACAGCGAGGAGGCCCTGCGCGAGGCGGACTCCGCGTTCGCGCGGATCGAGGGCTTCATCCAGCGGGTCGGTGAGCTGACCGGCACCCCGGGCGCCGTCGGGCCGGCCGCCGAGGTGCCGCTCGCCTTCGCCGAGGCCATGGACGACGACCTCGGCGTGCCGCAGGCCCTGGCGGTGCTCCACACCACCGTCCGGCAGGGCAACAGCGCGCTGGCCGCCGACGACAAGGAAGCGGCCGTCGCCCGCCTCGCCGAGGTGCGCGCCATGCTCGCCGTCCTCGGCCTGGACCCCCTCGACGCGCACTGGGCGGGCGGCGCCGACCGCGGCGACGATCTGCACGGCGTCGTCGACACCCTCGTCCGCATGGTCCTCGACCAGCGCGAGGCCGCCCGCGCCCGCAAGGACTGGCCCACCGCGGACGCCCTCCGCGACCAGCTGGGCCAGTCCGGACTGGTCATCGAGGACGGTCCGCAGGGACCACGCTGGAGCCTCGGCCCGCGCTGACGCGGACGCACGACCGCAGCACGACCGCAGCACAGCCGCAAGATCGAGTGTGCCGTCCGGGCCTCCGGGCGGCACACTGCATAGACGTAACACCGACACACGCGACACACCGACGCGACACACGCGACACACGCGACACCGACGTGGGTACGCAGACCGTACGCACGCACGACTTCATGGAGACGGGTACATCATGGCCGCGAACAACCGCCGCATGTCCGGCAAGAAGGGCGCGCAGGTCGGCAGTGGCGGCCAGCGGCGCCGGGGCCTGGAGGGCAAGGGACCCACGCCCCCCGCCGAGATGCGCAAGGGGCACGCCAAGCAGCGCGTCGCCCAGGCGAAGACGCGCCGGGCCGTCGGACGCGCCCCGCAGCGGCGCGGCGGCCGCTCGACCTCCGAACTCGTCGTCGGGCGCAACCCCGTCGTCGAGGCGCTGCGCGAGGGCGTGCCCGCCTCCACGCTGTACGTCCAGCAGTTCATCGACAACGACGAGCGGGTGCGCGAGGCGCTCCAGCTCACGGCCGAGCGCGGCGGCATCAACCTCATGGAGGCCCCCCGCCCCGAACTCGACCGGATGACCAACGGCCTGAACCACCAGGGCCTGGTCCTCCAGGTCCCGCCCTACGAGTACGCGCACCCCGAGGACCTCGTCGCGGGTGCCCACGACGAGGGCCAGGACCCGCTGATCGTCGCCCTCGACGGCGTCACCGACCCGCGCAACCTCGGCGCCGTCGTCCGCTCCGTCTCCGCCTTCGGCGGCCACGGCGTCGTCGTCCCCGAGCGGCGCGCCGCCGGGATGACCGCCGGTGCCTGGAAGACGTCCGCCGGTGCCGCCGCCCGTACGCCCGTCGCGCGGGCCACCAACCTGACGCGGACCCTGGAGGCGTACAAGAAGGCGGGGATCGCGATCGTGGGGCTGGCCGCCGACGGAGAGGCCGAGATCGGCGAACTGGCGGCGCTGGCCGGTCCCGTCGTGATCGTCGTCGGCAGTGAGGGCAAGGGGCTGTCCCGGCTCGTCGGCGAAACCTGCGACTTCCGGGTGCGGATCCCGATGCCGGGCGGCACCGAGTCCCTGAACGCCGGTGTGGCGGCGGGGGTTGTGCTGTACGAGGCGGCACGCCGCCGCGCCTGAACGGGTTTTCGGCACCTTCACTCGTACGGGGTATTCCGCGTAGTCCGGACAGGTGGGGGACATGCTTGACGCGGTCCGGACACATCCGGCGCGTCAAAGCAGTGTCCTAACGTCACGTCACTCGGTTAGATGAGTGTGGACACCAGAACACCCCGCACACCCACGGGGGACCGCTCGTCGGGACTCGACGACGCTCCCGCGCTGAGCATGGTGAAGGTGCCGAGCGATCCGGCGCAGGTCATCGTCAATCACGCCAGCTTCCGCGTGCAGCTGGGCGTCTCGAACCGACGCGTCCAATCCCCGCGGATCGCACGGCACTTGATCGCGGCCGAGGACACGGCCCGCATCCCCGTCGTCACCACCGTGGGCGCCCCGGGCCGGACCGCGGCCCGTCGGCGCCCCGTCGTCTGGAGCGGCCGCTCGGCCCCCGACGACACGGGCGCGCACCGACTCCTCCAGGCCATGCGGCACGAAGGAGTCCACCACGCCGACGAACCGCTCACCGACGCCGGCGCCACCCAGCTCATCCCGCACGTCGGCGACGGTTACGGCTACGCCGGGGACCTGGCGGCCCAGACCCTCGAGACCCCCGTCATCGGCTCCCAGCGCACCCACGGCGGCCGGCGGCCCCTGCTGCCCCCCATGCGCACCGTCGGCAGCGCCTACGACGAACCGGCGTACGGCGGCCAGGGGTACGAGGGCCAGGGGTACGGGGGCCAGGAGTACGGGGACCAGGGCTACGACGAGAAGGGTTACGACCACCAGGGGTACGGCGAACAGGGCGACGACGGCGACGAGTACGGGGACACCGGCGGCCACCGGACCGCCACCGCCCCGGACACCGGCGGCCGCCGCGCCAGGCGCCACGGCGACGACCCGGCCCGGCACGCCTACTACCCGGGCCGCCGGATGAACCTCGGGGTCGTCCTGCTCCCGCTGCGTCTCTTCCTCGGCTTCATCTCCATCTACGCCGGCATGGGCAAACTCTGCGACCCGCTCTACTTCGACGGCGGCGAGCGCGGCTCCATGGTGAAGTGGCTCACGACCCTGCACCCCTGGGACGTCGCCCGGCCGCTCCAGCAGTTCGCCCTCGAGCACCCCATCGGCGCCGGACTCGTCGTCGCCTTCCTCCAGGTGATCGTCGGCGTCCTCACCATCCTCGGCTGCTGGCAGCGCGTCGGTGCCGTCATCGGGGCCCTGCTCTCCGCCGCGCTGCTGGTCACCGTCAGCTGGAAGAGCGTCCCCGCCTACGACACGCCCGACATCATCTACCTCGCCGCCTGGTCCCCGCTGATCATCGCCGGCGCTCCCGTCTACTCCGTCGACGGACGCCTCGCCGCCCGCGCCTGGCGCCGCCTCGGACCCGGCTCCGCCCTCTGGGACCTGCGCCGCTACGTGCTGCGCCGCGGTGCCCTCGTCACCGTCGTGGTCTGCGGACTCACCCTGCTCATCGGCTCGCTGCTCGGCGGTGCCGTGCGGGACGCCGGCCGCGTGGTCGTCCCCGGCCCCGGAGAGGCCCCGCGCAACGAACTCCCCGGCTCCCCGCTTCCGAAGGAGCCCGGTGAGCGCCGGAAGGAGACTCCGTCCGCCTCCACCTCGCCCACCCGGGGCGCCACGTCCGGAGCCGGCGGCGCCGATCCGTCCGCCGGCACCACCGCCCCCGGCGCGAGCCGCGACACCGGCGGCGGTGTCACCGGCGCGCCCAGCCAGACCCAGGGCACCACCGGTGAGGCCCCGCCCCAGCAGCCGTCCCCGGTGGAACAGGCCCCGAGCACCAGCTCCGGCCCCACCTCGGGCGGCGGCACCACGGGAGGCGGAGACGGCGGCGGTGCCCCGAGCGACGGCGGAGGGGGCGGGGACGAGGGCCCGGCACCCGAGGAGCCCGGCCGGCTCGTGGGCGGGCTGCTGGGATAGGCCGTCGGGCCGCCGCGCCCATCAGGACAGGCGCAGTCACCACGACGACAGGGCGGCCCCGTACGGCACTGCCGTGCGGGGCCCCGTCGTCGTGGTGGGAGGGGAAAGGGGTGGAAGGCAGGAGGGAGGAGGGCGGAGGGCGCGGGCTCAGCGGTTCTGGGAGGCCAGTTCCTTCGCCGCCTCCGTCAGGTCCTTCGCGGTGTCGATCGCCCGCCAGTAGGAGCCCTGCGGGATCGGGAACCCGGCCAGCCGGCGCTCACGGGCCAGCCGTGGGAACGTGGTGCGCTCGTGGTCGCCGCGTTCCGGCAGCAGAGCGGCGAACCCGGGGGAGAAGACGTACACACCCGCGTTGATCTCGAACGTCGACGGCGGCGACTCGATGAAGTCGGTGATGTGACCGAACCCGTCGGTCTGCACCGCACCCCACGGAATGCGCGGACGGGCCAGGGCGAGGGTCGCGACGGCGTCCCGCTCGGTGTGGAAGTCCGCCATGTCGCGCAGCGAGAAACGGGTCCAGATGTCGCCGTTCGTCGCGTACCAGGGCTGCTCCGGGTGCGGCAGCCGGGCTGCGGCGTACCGCAGACCGCCGCCCCGGCCGAGCGGCTCCGTCTCGACGACGGTGGTGACGGAGAGCGGCAGATCGGCGGACTCCAGCCACTCCTGCAGCACCTCGGCGAGATGACCGCAGGAGACCACGACATCCGTCACCCCCTCCTCGGCGAGCCAGGAGAGCTGATGGCCGATGATCGGGGTCCCCGTACCGGGGATCTCGACCATCGGCTTGGGCCGGTCGTCGGTGTACGGACGAAGCCGGGAGCCTTGGCCGCCGGCCAGGACGACGGCTTGAACGGGGCGCGACGCGGCACTCGGATGGGTCATGAGCGCACACCCTACGTGGCGCCCGGAAGGCAGGACCGCGGGCCCCGGGGGCGGCCGCCCCCGGGGCCCGCCGAGCCCGGCTCAGGGGCGCGGCCGAGGGCCAGGCCGGGAGTCGGGCGGAGGGCAGGACGGAAGACGGAAGCCGGAAGCCCGGGCGAGTGGCGGGCGTGGGCCGAGCCGCGGGCTCAGCCGTGGGCGGTGAGCACCCCCGAGGCGAAGGAGGTGTCGCAGACCGGACGGGAGTAGGACTGGGCCCGGGTGGGGCCGTACATCCGGACCGCCGCCCTGCCGAGGGCACGCGCGATCGACGTGCAGTGCCGCGCCAGCGACGGGCGGTCGTTCACCGCCTGCTGGAGGTGGGTGAGGACGACGCCCGGGTTCTCCTCCTGCAACTCGACCAGGAGCGTGTCCCGCAGGACCTCGTGCGGGGCCCGCTCGGCGGCGCGCGAGGACGCGTCGGAGGAGGAGGCACCGGACACGGCGGTGTCGGCGGCGGCGAGGACCGGACTCGAAGGGCTCCCCGACCAGTTGACCCGGGCGACCGCGAGGGTCCCGGAGAACACCAGGACGACGGGCAGGACGAAGGCGAGGGTACGGCCGACCCGGCGGGCGGGGCCCCGGCCGCGTCGCGTCTGAGGGGTAGTGGAGTGCTTCACGCGTGTGAGGGTAGCGCCCGGTAAGGGAAGGGGGACATTCAGTCACCGGTTCGGGTGACATGGCGGGGAAGGATTCCGGGTAACGCGTTGACGCACGCTGGTCGAAATGCCGTGTATGCCAGGGTATTCGTCGACAAGGAAGACGCAACGAAGAGGGCCCGCAGCGCACTGCGGGGCCCTCTTCATCAACTCGGGTGAATTACCCGGGCCGTCGCGTTGCGAAGGCGACGACGCCCGGATCGGACGCCCGGATCAGTCGGACAGGCGCGCGCCGGACGACGTCGCGAACACGTGGGTCTCGTCGGACCGCGGCACGACGTGCAGCGTGCTGCCCTTCTCCGGCACGTTGCGGCCACCGACGCGGACGACGAGGTCCTTCGACTCGTTGCCGACCTTGGCGGTGCCGTACACGAACGCGTCGGAGCCCAGCTCCTCGACCACGTTGACGGTGACCGCGAGACCCTGGTCGGACTCGGAGCCGGCCACGTCGAAGTGCTCGGGACGGACGCCGACCGTGACGGTCTTGTCGGTGGCGGCGGCCAGCGCGTCGCGGTCCACCGCGACCACCGAGTTGCCGAACTTCACACCACCGTCGGTGATCGGCACCTCGACGAGGTTCATCGCCGGGGAGCCGATGAAGCCGGCCACGAAGAGGTTGGCGGGCCTGTCGTACATGTTGCGCGGGGTGTCGACCTGCTGGAGCAGACCGTCCTTGAGGACCGCCACACGGTCGCCCATGGTCAGCGCCTCGACCTGGTCGTGGGTGACGTAGACGGTGGTGATGCCCAGGCGGCGCTGCAGCGAGGCGATCTGCGTACGGGTGGACACACGGAGCTTGGCGTCCAGGTTGGACAGCGGCTCGTCCATGAGGAACACCTGCGGCTCACGCACGATGGCGCGGCCCATGGCGACACGCTGGCGCTGACCGCCGGAGAGCGCCTTCGGCTTGCGGTCCAGGTACTCCGTCAGGTCGAGGATCTTCGCGGCCTCCTCGACCTTCTGCCGGATCTCCGCCTTGTTGACGCCGGCGATCTTGAGCGCGAAGCCCATGTTGTCGGCGACCGTCATGTGCGGGTACAGGGCGTAGTTCTGGAACACCATGGCGATGTCCCGGTCCTTCGGCGGCAGGTGCGTGACGTCGCGCTCACCGATGCGGATGGCGCCGGCGTTCACGTCCTCGAGCCCCGCCAGCATGCGGAGCGAGGTGGACTTGCCGCAGCCGGACGGGCCGACGAGCACGAGGAACTCCCCGTCCTCGATGTCGATCTCCAGCGCGTCCACGGCGGGCTTGGTCGAACCGGGGTAGATCCGGGTCGCCTTGTCGAACGTGACAGTGGCCATGGTGAGGGGCCCCCTTCTACCGGCAGGAACGTGCCGGACGATCCGAGTAGGAAGGTGGTGCCACGACGGGATGTTCCGTTGTGGTTCCGTGTGGTGCAGTCCACAAGGGTGAACTGGCACAGGACGGTACCTGGCGTTCACCTGTCTGTCAGTACCCGCGGCCCTGTGAACTTCGCGGAAACTTTCGAATGCCATCCGGTCGAGTCCGGGATCACCCGTCGGCCGCGTACCGTTTCGCCAGTACCGCGACGGCCGCCGCGACCGCCCGTCGCAGCTCCGCCGGGCCCAGTACCTCCGCCTCGGCGCCGAGCCGGAGCAGGTCGCCGGTCGCAACCGCCTCCGACTCGACGGACAGCGCCACCTCGACCCACCCCTCGCCGTCCGGCGGCCCCGAGTCCGCGAGCGCCCGTGCGCCCGCCGCCCCGAACTGCATCGGCAGCAGCTTCTGCCCGCGGGGCGAGAGCCGCAGCCTGGCCGTGCCCCGGTGCAGGGCCGCCTCCAGCCGCCGGGAGGACTCCGCCCAGTACGCGGCGAGATCGAACCCGGCGGGACGGGTGAACTCCCCGCCCGTCTCCTCCACCGCCTGGAAACGCGACACCCGGTACGTACGCACGGCGTCCTCCGCCAGCGCCACCAGGTACCAGATGCCGCCCTTCAGTACGAGACCCAGCGGGCGCATCTCCCGGCGGACCTCGCCGCGCCAGCGCCGGTAGTGGGTGCGCAGCACCCGCCGCTCCCACACCGCCCGCGCGACGGCCTCCAGAAGCGGTACGGGGTCGGCACCCCGGAACCACGCCGGCGCGTCCAGGTGGAACCGCTCGCGCACCTGCCGTGCCTGCCCGGCCAGTTCGCCCGGCAGCGCGGCCTCCACCTTCAGCTGGGCACTCGCCAGGACGGCACCCAGCCCCAGCTCCCTGGCCGGTCCCGGCAGCCCGGCCAGGAACAGCGAACCGGCCTCCGCGTCCGTCAGCCCGGTCAGCCGGGTGCGGTACCCGTCCATCAGGCGGTAGCCGCCCTCGGGCCCGCGCTCCGCCCGCACCGGCACCCCGGACGCGCCGAGCGCCTCGACGTCCCGGTAGACGGTGCGCACCGACACCTCCAGCTCCGCCGCGAGTTCGGGGGCGGTCATCCGGCCGCGGTTCTGCAGCAGCAGGAGCAGGGAGAGAAGCCGGTCGGCGCGCACGGGACGCATTCTCCCGCGTCCCGGCCGTACCTGACAGGAGATGTCAGGTACGGCTCCCAGGATGGTCGTGCCGGGCCGGCGCGGAACCCTCCCCGCCGACGGCACGACCGAAGGAGCACATCCATGCCCACCACCCCGACCACCGGCCACTTCACCTTCGCCGACTGGAAGGAGGTCCCCGTGGGCCCGGAGGACACCCTCCCCCGGCTCGCGCACGCCACCGTCACCAACGCCTTCACCGGTGGCATCGAGGCCGAGTCCACGACCTGCGACTACGTGATCTCCTACCTGACCGGCACGACCGGCTCCTTCGCCGGAATGGAACTCGTCCGCGGCCGTGTCGACGGCCGTGAGGGCACCTTCGTCGTCGAGGAGCGGGGGCGCTTCGCACCCGACGGGAGCGTCCACTGCTCCTTCGAGGTCGTCGAGGGCTCGGGCACCGGGGAACTGGCCGGGCTGCGCGGCACCGGCGAGTTCACCTACCGGCACGGGGAGACGAAGGTGCCGTACACCTTCGCGTACGGACTGGAGTGAGCGGGCCGGGACCGCCGCCCCCAAGTGCGTGGCTCGGCGAAAGCCGCTCTGTGTACAGTGGACCCGCCCTCGCGCGCTCCGCGCGTGCGCGGCGCCTCCTTAGCTCAGATGGCCAGAGCAACGCACTTGTAATGCGTAGGTCGTCGGTTCGAATCCGACAGGGGGCTCCACTGGAACCCCAGGCCGGTCCACTCCGGCCTGGGGTTTTCTGGTGGATGAGGCGTGGCGGGGCACGTGGTGGGGGCCCTGCTCGGGTTGTCGTCCGTTCGGCTGACCGAGGCCGAAGCCCTTCGTGGGCTGCTGAGGTCACCTGCAGCAGTCGCACGCATCCGCTGTGGCACCGCGGCCGACGGCGCCACAGCGGGTGCCGCACGGCAGTCCGGAGGCTCCAGTTCCCGGGCCGGATCTCTCCGGTCCGGGATTTTTCACGGCGTCCGGGCGCCCAGGCGGCGGGCGATCTCCAGTTGGCGGTTCTCCAGGGGGCGGCCGTCCTCGATGTCCCAGAGGCAGTTCTGCAGCAGCCGTCCGTACGTCCACGCGCGGGCCCGCTCGCGGTCCAGGCCGAGGACGTCGGTCATCGCGTCGAAGCGCCAGCGGACGTCGTCGGCGTCGAAGCGGTTGTCCAGGGCCGGCCAGAGGTCGAAGCCGGGGTCGCCGGCCAGCGGCTCGGGGTCGATGGCGAGCCAGCCGGCACGGTCGCCGGCCAGGACGTTCTCCTCGTGCAGGTCCCAGTGCAGGAGACGGTCGCCGGGATCGTCCACGACCTCCCGTACGGCCGCCGCGCAGTCGGCGAGGGTGCGGCGGGCCGCCGGGTCCGGGACGCGGTCCAGGGCCCGGGGGGTCTGCTCCAGCATGGCGCGGGCGATGTCGCCGAGGTGGCGCATGCCCGCCGGGGCGGGGGTGGCGGTGAGGCGGGCGAGGAGGCGGGCGATCACCAGGACGGCCTCGTGGACGTCCGGGAGGCGGGAGAGCATCCGGGAGGGGTCGAGACGTTCCAGGAGCATGGTGCCGGTGGAGGCGTCGTGGTCCAGCAGGCGGACCGCCCCGTCGCCGTCCCAGATCCGCAGGGCGACCGGTTCGCCCTCGCTCTCACCGTCCAGGATCTGGAGCTTCAGCACGGCCGGTGTGCCGTCCGCGCGGTCGACGGGCAGAACCAGGGCGCTCACGCCGTGCATCGGCGCGCCGGTGACGCGCAGGTCCCAGCACTCCAGGAAGCCGGCGGCCAGGTCCGGCAGGGCGGCGATGAAGGCGCGCCCCGCCTCTCCGTTGAACTTCTCCTGGGATACGGCGAGTTCCTCGGGGACGACGACATCGGTCATCCCGCCACCGTAGCCGGTGGGGGCCTCGTTCCGGGGTTGCTCAGGGCTCCAGGACGACCTTCCCGGCCGTGCCCCGGTTCTCCAGGGCGCGATGGGCGGCTGCGGCCTCGGCGAGGGGGAAGCGGTGGACGGCGGGAGTGAGTCGGCCTTCGGCGGCTTCGGTGAGGGCGCGTAGTTCGAGGGTGCGTACGGGGTGGGGGCCGAAGGCGTGCAGGCGGATGGCGTGCATGGGCGTCTCCTGTGGACGCCAATCCGGGACGCCGGTCCGGGACGCCGGTCCGGGTGTCCGCCCGGACCGCCCGGCCCGGGTGCCGGACCGGCGTGGTCGCTGTGATGGGTCCACTGTCCGACCTCAAGCTCGCTTGAGGTCGAGCTCGTGCCGGCCGAGGGCGAGGGAGACGGCCGTGAGGGCGCTGTTGAAGGAGACCTCGGAGAGGACGCCGGGGGCGGCGACCTGGTCGCCGGCGAGGTAGACGCCGTCGCCGCGGTCGACGGCGGGACGGTCGCGCCAGCTGGTGCCGGGCAGGTCGACGGCGCCGGTCCGCCCGTTCGCCACCGCCTCCCGCCGCCAGGCGACGCGCTCCCGCCAGCCCGCGTGGCCCAGGTCCAGCAGTTCCTCGGCGCGGGCCACGCCGTCGGCCCTGGTCTCGTGCGGGGCGATGGGGATCTGTCCCTGGAGGAGCTGTTCGCCGGTGGGGGCGAGGGTGCGGTCCTGGGCGGTGAACCGTTCCAGCCAGCCGGGCGCGTCCAGGTCGGACACGACGAACGCGTCGCCGCGCCGGGTGCGCAGGGCGAGGTCGACGAGGACGGTGCGGCCGCTCGGCCAGGTGAGGGCGGGGTCGCCGAGGAGGCGGCGGGCGGCGTCCAGAGAGGTGGCGACGATGACCGGGGTGTCCGTGGGGGGCGTGTCCACACGGGACAGGGTCTCCATGCGGACGCCCAGGTTCCGGGCGCGGGCGGCCATGCGGTCGATGAGGCCGCCCCAGCCGCCGCGCGGGTAGTGGGCCTCCGGCGGCAGCCTGGTGGCGCGGCGCAGGCGTTCCTGGACGAAGGCGGCGGACAGGGAGCCGGGGTCGTGGTGGAAGAGGGCGACGGCGGAGTAGTGGGCGGCGGCGCGCGCGCCCTCCTCGCCGGCGATGCCGGTGGCCCAGGTACGGAAGTCGGTGCCGACGGGGGCGTGGGCATGGGCGCGGCGCAGCAGCTTCAGCATGGCGAGGGGCGGGACGCGGTGCAGTGTGCCGTGGTGGCGGAGCCGGAGGCGGGCGGCTTCCAGGGGCGGGAGGGGCGCGAGGGGGCCGATGAGGTCGCGTTGCCGGAGCCAGGCCCAGTGCGGGCCGCCGTTGTAGAGGGCGTGGGGGCCCTCGTTGGTCCGGTAGGGGCCCTCGGCGGTGCGGGCGCGGCCGCCGAGGGTGTGGTGCGCTTCGTGGAGGGTGACGTCGGCTCCTGCCTCGGCGGCGGTGATGGCCGCGGTCAGTCCGGCGAAGCCGCCGCCGATGACGGTGATGCGGTGCATGGCTGGGTTCTCCCTCGGTCGGGGTCGCGCCCGGCGGTCTCGGAGACGGTCCCGTCTCCGGTGGTCGCGGTCGCTCGTGGCTACGACGGCCCAGGGCCCCAGGATGTGACAGGTTCGAGGTCTTCGCAGGTCAGGACGATTGTCAGTGGGGGAGTGCAGGATGAGGACATGGTGGGGCGAGCGGGGCCGGCGGGTGGTACGGGGGTGAAGGGCGCGCGGCGGCCGGAGCTGCGGCTGCCGGTGCTGGAGCGGTACGAGGGGGGCGGGCTGGAGCCGGACGGGGACTACGACGGTCTGGAGTTCCGGGAGGTGGACCTCGCGGGGGAGGACGGTGCGGGGGCGCGGTTCATGGACTGCGCGCTGACGGGGTGTGTGCTGGACGGGACGCGGCTGTCCAAGGCCCGGGTGCTGGACTCGGTCCTCGCCGGTGTGCGGGGTGTGGGTACGGATCTCTCCGGAGCGACACTGCGCGACGTCGAGCTGACGGACGCGCGTCTCGGCGGGACGCAGATGCACGGGGCGGAGCTGGAGCGGGTACGGGTCCGGGGCGGGAAGATCGACTTCCTGAATCTGCGGTCCGCGCGGCTCAGGGACGTCGTCTTCGAGAGCTGTGTCCTGGTCGAGCCGGACTTCGGCGGGGCGCGGCTGGAGCGGGTGGAGTTCGTGGACTGCGCGCTGAAGGGCGTCGATCTCAGCGGGGCCACGCTGACGGACGTCGATCTGCGCGGTGCCGCCTCGCTGGAGATCGCCCGGGGGGTGGACCGGCTGTCGGGGGCGGTGATCAGTACGGGGCAGCTGCTGGATCTGGCGCCGGTGCTGGCGGGGGAGCTGGGGATCCGGGTGGAGGGGTGAGGACGGCGGGGGGAAGCGGCGGAAGGCTCGGGGAGCGGGCCGGGGCCGGAGGGGGCGCGGTGGGTTACCTCAGGCGCGGGTAGCGGGCCTGGAGGGTCCAGACGGCCGGGTTCTCGCCCAGGTCCTCGTGCAGGTCGGTCAGGTCGGCGAGCAGGTCGTGCAGGAAGTCACGTGCCTCGCGGCGGAGTTCGGCGTGGGAGAAGGTCAGCGGCGGTTCGGCCGCCGGCAGCCACTCGGCCTCGATGTCCACCCAGCCGAAGCGGCGTTCGAAGAGCAGCCGGTCGGTGGATTCGGTGAAGTCCAGTTCCGCGTACTGGGGGCGGGAGGCGCGGGAGCCCGCCGGGTCCCGGTCGACGCGTTCCACGATGTCGCACAGTGCCCAGGCGAAGTCGAGCACCGGCACCCATCCCCAGGCTGTGGACAGTTCCCGGTCCTCCTTGGTGTCGGCGAGGTAGACGTCACCGCAGAAGAGGTCGTGCCGCAGGGCATGGACGTCCGCACGGCGGTAGTCGGTCTGCGGGGGGTCGGGGAAACGGTTGGAGAGGGCGTAGCCGATGTCGAGCACGGAGGTGATGGTGTCACGGCGGGTGCGGTGGGCGGACGGCGGCGGACGGTCCGGGGGGAGGGGCGGCCCCGACGGTTGCGGGGCGGCCGGGGTCGCTCCGTGGTGTGCGGCCGCGCGCTTCCTAGGATCGCGGGGTGTGCCTCCGCTTCCGTCCCCGTAGCCCTCGCCGCTCCCGCGGCTCCGGCCCCCGCCCGCTTGCCGTCGTCGCCGTCGCCCTCGTGACCGTGGCCGTGACGGCGGCCGGGTGCGCGGGCGGTGCGTCCGGCGGGCCCGGGGACACCGGTGGCTCCGGTGGTCCGGGCAGTGCCGGGGTGGGCGACCCGTACTTCCCCAAGGCCGGCAACGGCGGGTACGACGTCTCCCACTACGCCCTCGACCTGGCCTACGACCCGGCCGCCCACCACCTCACCGGCACCGCGACGATCACCGCCCGCGCGACCGAGGACCTGACCGCGCTGAACCTGGACCTCGAAGGGCTGGACGTCGAGCGGGTCACCGTCGACGGCGGCACCGCCCGCTGGCGGCGCGCCGGCCAGGAACTGACCGTCCGGCCGCCGAAAGGGCTGGACCGGGACCGGACGTTCCGGGTGGTCGTCCGTTACTCCGGCGCCCCGGTGACCGTCACCGACCCGGACGGCTCCGAGGAGGGCTGGCTGCGCACCGCGGACGGGGCGGTGGCGCTGGGCCAGCCGACGGGCTCGATGGCGTGGTTCCCCGGCAACCACCACCCCTCCGACAAGGCGACGTACACCGTCACGGCGACCGTGCCGAAGGGCCTGCGGGCGGTGTCCAACGGCGAGCCCGCGGGGGAGCGGACGACGGGGGACCGGACGGCCTTCACCTGGCGTACCGCCGAGCCGATGGCGAGCTACCTCGCCGTGCTCGCCGTCGGCCGGTACGAGGCCGGACGCACCACGACCCCCGGCGGCCTTCCCGTCCACACCTTCGTCGACCCGCGGCAGGCTGCGGCGAGCCGTGAGGTGGTGGCCCGGATCCCGGACGTCGTGGAGTGGGCGGAGGGCTGGTTCGGCCCGTACCCCTTCTCCTCCACGGGGGCGGTCGTCGAGCGTCCCGAGGACGCCGGGTACGCCCTGGAGACCCAGAACCGGCCCCTGTTCCCCGGGGCGCCCGACACGGTGCTCCTGGTCCACGAACTGGTCCACCAGTGGTACGGCAACTCCGTCACACCGCGGACCTGGCGGGACATGTGGCTCAACGAGGGGTTCGCGGTCTACGCGGAATGGCTGTGGCGGGAGGACCACGGGGACGGCACCGCTCAGGAGACCTTCGACGCGATGTACGCCGGGACGTACTTCCCCGACGCGGCGACGAACGAGGCGATCTGGTCGTTCCCGCCCGCGCGGCCGCCCGCCGCGGCGCACCTCTCCGGGGTCCCCGTCTACCAGCGCGGCGCGATGGTCCTGCACAGGATCCGGCAGACGGTCGGCGAGGACGCCTTCCGCGCCCTCCTCCGCGGCTGGGCGACGGAGCACCGCCACGGCACCGCGGACACCGGCGACTTCACGGCGTACGTGGAGAAGACGGTCCCGGGCAAGGACTTCGACGGGATCTGGTCGGACTGGCTGTACGGGGAGGGGAAGCCGGCACGCCCCTCCACGCCGTAGGCCGAGCCCCGGGTCGGGACCGCGCTCACACCCGCACCCGCACCCGCACCCGCCCCCATGCCGGAGCCCCCGGCCGCCGGGGAGGCGGGCCGGGGGCTCCGAAGCGCATGCGTGGGGCGTCGTCCGTCAGACGTTGACGCCGAAGTCCGAGGCGATGCCCGTCAGGCCCGAGGCGTAGCCCTGGCCGACGGCGCGGAACTTCCACTCGGCGCCGTTGCGGTACAGCTCGCCGAAGACCATGGCGGTCTCGGTGGCCGCGTCCTCGGACAGGTCGTAGCGGGCGATCTCGGCGCCGCCGGCCTGGTTGAGGATGCGGATGTACGCGTTGCGCACCTGGCCGAAGTTCTGGCTGCGGTTCTCGGCGTCGTAGATCGAGACCGGGAAGACGATCTTGTCGATGTCCGCCGGGAGGCCGGCCAGGTTGACGTTGATCTGCTCGTCGTCGCCCTCGCCCTCACCGGTGCGGTTGTCGCCGGTGTGGACGATGGTGCTGTCCGGGGTCTGCTTGTTGTTGAAGAAGACGAAGTGACCCTCCGAGTACACCTTGCTCTGCGGGTTGACCGCGATCGCGGAGGCGTCGAGGTCGAAGTCCGTGCCGGTGGTGGTGCGGACGTCCCAGCCGAGGCCCACGGTGACGGCGGTCAGGCCCGGTGCCTCCTTGGTGAGCGAGACGTTGCCACCCTTGGACAGGCTTACAGCCATTGTTGGGAGTCCCTTCCCTCGTGTACGTACGGCTACGAAGCTACCGCTACCCCTTTGAACGCGAGAGGAGTACGCGAGGTTCCAGGTGGCTTTACTTTCTTTACCCGGGATATTCGGGTGACGCGGACCGGTCGGAGGCGGGACCATGGACGGCATGTCCGGTCCCCATCGGGGGTCTGGGGGGCTGCCCCCCAGAGCTCTCAGTATCCGCGGCTCCGTCCTCCTGCCCGAGGCCGAGCTCATATGGCGTTTCTCGCGTTCTTCGGGGCCCGGCGGGCAGCATGTGAACACCACCGACTCGCAGGTGGAACTGCGTTTCGACCTCGCCGCCACCGAGGCGTTGCCCGAGGTGTGGAAGCAGCGGGCGCTGGAGCGGCTGGCGGGGCGGCTGTCGGACGGTGTCGTCACCGTCCGGGCCTCCGAGCACCGCTCCCAGTGGCGCAACCGGGAGACCGCCGCGGTGCGCCTCGCGGCGCTCCTCGCCGAGGCCACCGCGCCCCCGCCCCGGCCCCGCAAGCCGACCCGCATCCCGCGCGGCATCAACGAACGCCGGCTGCGGGAGAAGAAGCAGCGCTCGGAGACGAAGCGGGGGCGCTCCGCGCGGGACTGGGGATGACCCGCGCGGGACCAGGTGCTCCGGCGGGGGTGATCCGGTTTCCGGGCGGACAGGAGGGCGACCAGGTGGGTTCGAGTGCGCCGGGCGGGGTGCGGCGTTCCGGGCGGGGCGGGCGGGGTGGCCCACGTGGGGTGTGAGTGATCCACCTCGGATGCGGTGCTCCGCGCGGGGCCGGCCGCTCCGAGCGGAGCGGGGCGTTCCGTGCGGGACGGGGTGATCCGTGCGGGGCCGGGGCCGTCAGGACAGGTCCAGTACCCCGACCGTTTCCCCCTCGACGACCTCCCCGTTCCTGCGGAAGCCCAGGCCGAGGTAGAAGTCCTCCGGGCCGTTCTCGCCGGGGTGCCAGGTGACGTAGCACTCCTTGCCGCCCCGGGCGCGGATCCGAGCGGCGACCGACTCCACGGCGAAGCGGCCGTAGCCCTTGCCCTGCTCCCCGGCCGCGATGTTCAGCCGCCACAGACCCGAGCGGACGGCGCTGCCGCCGTCCTCGTGCCAGTCGATGTCGAGGAAGGCCATCAGGAAGCCGACCGCGCGGTCACCGTCCATGATCAGGCGGGGCCAGGCGGAGCCGGCGTGGACGTATGCCTCGGCGAGGGACTTCACGACCGGGGCGACCGCGAACTCCTGGTCGGGGCGGACGCGTATGCCGAGGGCGGCGTCGAGGTTTTTCGAGGTGATCTCTTCGAGGCGGGGAGTTGTGTTCTTCGTCACCCGGGCAGCGTAGATTCGCCCTTCCCGTTCGGTAAAAGGAATTTCTGGTTCGGGAAGTTCGGGAAGTTCGGGAAGCGGCGGGGGAAGGCTCCGGGAAACGCTCGGGCGGCTCAGGCCAGGTGCCGGTAGCGGCCCCGGAAATAGGTCAGCGGCCCGCCGTCCGCACTGGGTACGTCCGCCGTCAGGACGCGGCCGATCACCAGGGTGTGGTCGCCGGCCGGCACCCGCTGCTCGGTGCGGCACTCCAGGGTGGCGAGGGCGCCGCCGACCAGGGGGGCGCCGCTGTGCTCGCCCCGCACGTACGGGATGTCCTCGAAGAGGAGTCGGTCGCTGATGCGGCCCTTCATCGCGAAGCGGCCCGCGATGTGCCGCTGGCTCTCGGACAGGACCGAGACCGACCACAGCGGCTGCTCGTCGAGCAGGTCGTCCATGCGGGAGCCCTCGCGCAGGCTGACCAGCACCAGCGGCGGGTCCAGGGACACCGACAGGAACGCGGTCGCGGTCATGCCGACGTCCTCGCCGGCCGGTGCCCGCGGGTCGTCCGGATCCAGCGGCGGCTCCTGCGCGGTCACCAGGACCACACCGGCGGCCAGGCGGGACATGGCTGCACGGAACTCGTCGTTGCTCACCCCCTCAGCATGCCGGGCGGCGGGCACGGTGGTGATCGCGGTCGGGGGTACAGGAGTGTTCGGCACACCGGAAACGCTAGTCTCCGCTCCGTACGCACCGCATCGGGCCTCCGCCCGAGCGGGGACCTAGGACCAGCGGCGGACTCCAGCGCTCCACGGGTGTGAGCCGACAGCAACGGACCGAACCCTGTGGAAGGGGCGCGGAATTCACATGCGGCGCATGCCGCGCATTCGGTATTCCCGGTGAAGGACCGGAGGGAACGCGGAAAGGTCTCCCCATTGTTCACATTTGGTTGTGACTTGAGTCACAGGGGGCGATAATTGTTGACCCTGTGTACCGAGTGGGCAGCGCGCTGTGATTCAGTGGCGGGGAGACTGCCAGGACGATACGCCGATGAGAACGCTTGATTCGCCGCGAGGTCCCGGGGGGGAGGGTGAGCATGGAGGCCGAGTCGGAGCCCTACGTCCGTCTTGCTTCCCTGCGGCAACTGCACCAGGGCATGGCCGACATGAACACGGCCCGCAGCCTGGCCGACACCCTCCAGACCGTCGCCGACGGCGTCGTCGACGCCCTCGGGTACGAACTGGCCTGCGTCAACCTCGTGCGCCCCGACGGCGACCTGGTCGTCGCCGCCTTCTCGGGCAACGCCGCCGCCGAAGCCCTCATCACCGGCCGGGTCGGCTCGCGCGAGTCCTGGGAGCGCCGCCTCTCCATGGGGGAGAGCTGGGGCGACCTGATCTTCATCCCGCACACCGAGGGCTGGGTCCTCGACGACGACGACGTCCCGCAGTGGTACACCGACGGCCCCGCCCCGCGCTTCGAGGACGAGTGGCACCCCTCCGACCGGCTCTTCGCCCCGATGTACGCCCCCGGCCCGCAGGGCGGCGGGGCCGGCGAACTGGTCGGCGTGCTCTCCGTGGACCGCCCGCGCAACGGCCGGCTGCCCGGCGCCTGGGGCCGCGAAGCGCTCCAGATGTACGCCTTCCAGGCCGCCATCGCGATCAGCAACGCCCGGCTGCGCTCCAACATGCAGCGCGCCCTGGTCCGCCTCGAGCGCGAGCAACAGGCCCTGCGCGCCAGCGAGGAGAGCTTCCGGCAGGCCTTCGAGTACGCCCCGTCCGGCATGGCCGTCGCCGAGATGGGCGGCGACCAGCACGGCCGCATCCTGCGCACCAACGACGCGCTGTGCCGGCTGCTCGGCCGCCCCGCCTCCGCGATGCGCCGCTACTCCTTCTCCGACCTCGTGCACCCCGAGGACATCGGCACGCTGCTGCGGACCTCCGCCGAGGGCGGCCGCGCCGAGCTGCGGCTGGCCCGCCGGGACGGCACCTACGTGTGGGTGTCCCTGCGCAACTCCGTCGTCGCCGACGCGGCCGACGGGCCGCGCTTCCTGCTCAGCCACGTCGAGGACATAGAGGACCGCAAGCGCCGTGAGCTGCACCTCGCGCACCGCGCCTCCCACGACTCCCTCACCGGCCTGCCGAACTCCGCCGAACTGCGCGCCCGGCTCTCCGCCCGCCTGTGCCGGCAGCGTCCGTCGGCGCTGCCCGCCGCGGTCGACGAGGCCATGGCCGCCTTCGAGTCCTTCGACTCCCAGGACGCCGCCTACGGTCCGCCCGCCTTCGACCGCGGCCACGACTTCGACTTCCCGCCCGAGGCCGAGGGGTTCGAGGGCTACGACCACCACGTGCACGCCATCGCCCCCGACGGCGACCGCGACGACGGCGCCAAGGGCCTCGCGGTGCTCTTCTGCGACCTCGACGGCTTCAAGTCGATCAATGACCGGTTCGGGCACAACGCGGGTGACGCGGTGCTCATCGAGGTCGCCCGCCGGCTCAGCAACGGCGTCCGGGACGGCGACACCGTCGCCCGGCTCGGCGGCGACGAGTTCGTGATCCTCGCCAACGGGCTCGGCCGGGCCGACGCCCAGGACCTCGCCGTACGGCTGCGCAACGAGATCATCCAGCCCATCCGGGCCGAGGGCCGGGCCGTGCGGGTCGGCGCCAGCTTCGGCATCGGATGGGCCCACTGCGGGATGACGGCGGACGAAGTGCTGAAGTCCGCCGACGAGCGGATGTACGTCGAGAAACGATCTCGTCCCAAACAGCATCGACGGGCGGGATGAACCGCAGGTCAGCGAGTTGAGGCGGCTGAAGCCACCCGTTCGGGTCACTCGAAGCGGGTAGGCTCGCCTTTCTCACACCCGTACCGCATTCGATCCGCAGCTAGGAGTACCAAGGGATGACGCCCGGCAACAACGGCGCGAGCACGCCCGAGGACGACGACCCGTTCGGCTACCTCTACGCCGACGGGCAGGCCAACGGAGCCCAGCCGCCGTCCGGGGGATACGGCTACCCGAACTCGCTCAACCGGGTGCGGGCGGTCGGCACGCGTCAGTACGGCCAGCAGGGCCCCGCGGCGCAGGCGCCGCAGCAGCAGGGAACGTACGGCCAGCCGACGAACGCGAACTACGCGGCACCGGAGACGCTGCCCGGCAACCGCGGCGGTCACGGTGGTGGTCATGGCGGTGGTGGTCATGGTGGTGGCGGCCGGGGCCGCGGCCCGAACACCAAGGGCCTGCTCATCGGCGCCGTCGCGGTGGTCGTCGCGGTGGTCGTCGGCATCGGTGTGGCGATGATCGGCGGCGACGACGAGGACGACAAGGGCGGCAACCAGGCCGACTCGACGCCGACCCAGTCGCAGCCCACCGGGGAGAGCAGCCCCTCGGCGAGCGGTGACGAGGAAGAGGAAGCGGCCGAGCTGCCGACGATCGACGCCAAGGCGCTGCGCCTGGGCGGCGGCGCGGCCCTGGCGCAGGACGTCGAGGGCGCGCAGTCCGACGGCGGAATCTATGTGGCGAACCTCAACCAGGTGGGGTCCACGGTCACCTGGACGGTCGACGGCATCCCGAAGGACGGCACGTACACCGTCTTCGTGCGCTACAGCACCACCGACGACCCCCAGTCGATGACGCTCACCGTCAACGGCAAGGAGTTCGGCTCCAAGCTCAACATGGACAACTTCGCCGGTGCCAAGGACGGCGACTTCGCGAAGGGCTGGACCCAGACCTTCGCGTGGCCCACGCTCAACGAGGGCACCAACACCCTCTCGGTCTCCTGCGCCGACGGCGACAAGTGCAACGTCCTGCTGGACCAGCTGTCGCTGAAGGAAGGCCAGGTCGAGAAGTAGGGGCCGCCGCCGAAGGGCCGCTGCCCGGTCCACCCCGCCGGCCGCACGCGTCGAAGGGCCCGACCGGTGCGTCGGGCCCGACGGGGGGCGGATCAGCCCAGTTGGGGGGAGACCACCCATTCGCCCCGGCGCATCACGCCCTTGAGGGTGAAGTCCGCGTCGAGAACCACGAGGTCGGCGTCCTTCCCGGGTTCCAGGGAGCCGATCCGGTCGTCCATGCCCAGCAGCCGGGCCGGGTTGGCGGACAGGGCGGCGACCGCGTGCTCGACGGGCAGCCCGTCGACGGTCACCGCCCGCTTCAGGGCGCGGTCCAGGGTGAGCGTCGACCCCGCGATGGAGCCGCCCTCCACCAGCCGGGCCACCCCGCCCGTGACCTCGACCTCCAGCGGGCCGAGCATGTAGCGGCCGTCGCCGAAACCGGCCGCGTCCATCGCGTCCGTGACGAACGCCACCCGTGCGGGGCCCGCGTGGTGGAACGCCAACCGGAGGGCCGCCGGGTGCAGATGGGTGCCGTCGTTGATCAGCTCGACCGTGACCCGCTCGTCCTCCAGCAGGGCGGCGATCGGGCCGGGGGCGCGGTGGCCGAGCGCCGGCATGGCGTTGAAGAGGTGGGTCGCGACGGTGGCGCCCGCGTCGATGGCGGCCACGGTCTGCTCGTACGTCGCGTCCGTGTGGCCGACGGCCGCGATCACGCCGTGCTCGGCCAGCAGGCGTACGGAGTCGAGGCCGCCCGGCAGTTCGGTGGCCAGGGTGAGCATCTTCGCCCGGCCGCGGGCGGCGTCGACCAGCTTGCGGACCTCCGCCGGGTCGGGTGCGCGCAGCAGCTCCTGGGAGTGCGCGCCCTTGCGGCACGGTGAGATGAACGGCCCCTCGAAGTGGACGCCGGCGATCTCGCCCTGTTCGGCCAGGTCCGCCAGCAGGCCCGCGCGCCGGGCGAGGAAGTCCAGGTCGCCGGTGACGGTCGAGGCGAGCAGGGTGGTGGTGCCGTGCAGGCGGTGGGTGTGGATGCCCTTGAGGACCTCGTCGACCGTGCCGGAGGTGAAGGACGCGCCGCCGCCGCCGTGGTTGTGGAGGTCGACGAAGCCGGGCACCAGCCAGTGCCCGGTCAGGTCGAGCAGGTCGGGCGTCCCGGCGTTCCCGGGAGTGCCGGAAGTGGCGTTCGCGGGGGCCGTGGCGGCGATCCGGGTGCCCTCGACGGTCACGCGGCCGTTGTCCACGGTCCCGGTGGGCAGGACCACCCGGGCACCGGCGAGAACCTTGGTGGGGGCCATCAGGTGGTTACCTCCGAAGGGTAGGGAGAGGAGCCGGCCGAGGGGTCCGTGGAGGAGCCGGTCGCGGGGGCGGTGGTGGTGAGGAGGTCCCGGGCGAGGAGGCCCGCGCCCAGGCAACCGGCGGTGTCCCCGAGGGCCGCGGGGACCAGGGGCGGCAGGTTCTGGAAGGTGACCCGCTGCCGGACGGCCTCCCGCAGCGGTGTGAACAAGGTTTCCCCGGCCTCGGCCAGCCCGCCACCGATGATCAGGGTGCGGGGGTCCAGCAGGGTGAGCGCGGTGACCAGCCCGTCGGCGAGCGCGTCGACCGCCTCCTGCCAGACCTTTCGGGCCCGTACGTCGCCCGACTCCACGGCCCCGGCGCAGTGGGCCGCGTCCGCGTCGGGGTCGCCGCAGGCCGCCGCCCACGCGTCGCCGACCGCCGCCGCGGACGCGTACCGCTCCAGGCAGCCGCGCTGACCGCACGGGCAGGGGGCGCCCCCGGGCCGTACGACGATGTGACCGATCTCGCCCGCGAAGCCGTGCGCGCCCGCCTCCACCCGGCCGTCGATGCCGATGGCGCCCGCGATGCCGGTGCCCAGCGGCACGAACAGGAACCGGTCGGCGCCCCGGCCCGCCCCGATGCGGCCCTCGGCGAGCCCGCCGGTGCGCACGTCGTGGCCGAGGGCGACCGGGATGCCGCCGAGCCGCTCCGCGAGCAGCGCGCGCAGCGGGAGGTCGCGCCAGCCCAGGTTGGCGGAGTAGACGGCGACGCCCCGCGCCTCGTCGACGATGCCGGGGACGGCGAGGCCGGCGGCGGACGCGGGCTCGCCGAGGTGCTCGGCGCCGTGGGCGCGGAGATCGGCGGCGAAGTCCAGGATCCCGGCTACGGCCGCGTCCGGGCCGCGGTCGCGCGCGGTGGCCCGGCGGGCCCGGTGCAGCAGCGTGCCGTCCGCTCCGACCAGGGCGGCCTTCATCCCGGTGCCGCCCACATCGAGGGCGATGACATGTTCCACGGGGGACAGTGTGACCCCGGGACCCGCAAGAGGTCTAGTCCACTTTCATGGTGTAGACCTTGATCCGATTATCGGAAAAGTTGGAAAAGTTTCGGAACGGATGGCGCGGAGCGCCGGAGCGGGAGCAAGCAGCAGTGCAGCGGCGGGGCTTGGCAAGGACGATCGCGATGGTGTCCGCACTGGGACTGACGGGGATCCTCGGCGGATGCGGTGTCGGCGGAGGCTCCTCCGACGTCACCCTGGAACTGGTCGCCGCCGACTACGGCACCGGCGTGGACAACAGCACGAAGAAGTACTGGGCCACGCTGACGGAGCAGTACGAGGCCGAACACCCGGGCGTGACGATCGACGTCACCGTCCACTCCTGGAACGACGTCGACCGCAAGGTCAAGGAGCGGGTCGAGGCGGGCGACCCGCCGGACATGGCCCAGATCGGCGCGTACGCCGACTACGCCGCCGACGGACTGCTCTACAAGGCCGACGACGTGCTCTCCATCCCCGTACAGGCCGACTTCGTCACGCAGTTGGCCACCGCGGGCCAGGTCAACGGCGTGCAGTACGGCATGCCGTTCGCCGCCTCCACGCGCGTGCTGTTCTACAACAAGACCCTGTTCGAGGAAGCCGGCCTCACCCCGCCGCGGACCTGGGACGAACTCGCCGCGAACGCCGAGGCCTTGAAGGAGGAGGGCGTGAAGTACCCCTACGCGCTGCCCCTCGGCCCGGAGGAGGCGCAGGCCGAGACCATGCAGTGGCTGCTCAGCGGCAAGGGCGGCTACACCGACGCCATGGGCGCGTACAGCTTCGACTCCGCGCAGAACACCGCGACCGTCACCTGGCTGAAGGACGAGCTGGTCGGCAAGGGCCTGACCGGCCCCGTCGCGCCCGGCGAACTCGACCGCGCCGACGCGTTCGCCGCCTTCGCCGCCGGTGACGTCGGCATGCTGAACGGCCATCCGTCGCTGATCGGCATGGCCGAGCAGAAGGGCGTGGAGTTCGGCACCGTGCCCATGCCGGGGGCCGACGGCGAGAGCCCGGCCACGCTCGGCGTCGCCGACTGGATGATGGCCTTCGACGAGAGCGGCCACCGCGACGAGATCGGTGACTTCCTCGACTTCGTCTACAGCGAGGAGCACGTGCTCGACTTCTCCCGCGAGTACGACCTGCTGCCGGTCACCACCTCCGCGTCCCGCGTGATGGAGGAGTCCGCGGAGGACAAGAAGTTCCGGCCCTTCCTCGGCCAGTTGGCGACCGCGGAGCTCTACCCGGTCGGCACCACCTCCTGGGCCGACGTCAACGCGGCCGTCAAGCAGCAGATTGGCAAGGCCGTGGCCCCGAACGGCAGCCCCAAGGGCGTCCTGAGCCAGCTCCAGGCGACGGCCGTACGCGCGGAGAGCGGGCGGTAGGGCACGTCGGGCCCGTAGGGCCTGCCGGGACCCGGCTGTCGGTGGCGAGGGCTACCGTGCGGGTATGGACCAGGGGCAGGAACGGGAGCAGGAGCCGCTGGCGCGGCGCGAGCGGGACGTCATCGCGCTGGAGCGCCGCGGCTTCCTCGGCCCCGGCGCGAAGGAGCGGGCGATCCGCGAGGAGCTGGGCCTGGCCCCGGTGCGCTACTACCAGCTCCTCAACGCCCTGCTCGACGACCCCCGCGCCCTGGCCCACGACCCGGTCACCGTGAACCGGCTCAGACGCGTCCGCGAGTCCCGCCGCACGCAACGCTGACGGAACGCGGGACGGCGGCGTCCCCGCAGGGCGGAGCGCCGGACGCGGGCCGTTGGCGTTCGGCGGTCGGCATCGGCGGGGACGTCAGCCGGTCATTCGGTCATTCGCTCATTCGGTCCGTGGGGCAGGGCCCGTGCCAGTGCCTCGAGCAGGTGTACGACCCCCTCGGGGCCGTCGACCACCACGTCCGCGCGTTCCCGCAGCTCCGTGACCTCGTCGCTGCCGCTGCACACCAGCAGCCCGGGGACGCCGTCCGAGCGGAGCCTGTCGACGGCGGCGTAGGCGGGGAGGTCGCCCAGGTCGTCCCCGGCGTACAGGACGCTCCCGGCGCCGATCTCGCGGGCGTACTCCGCCAGGGCGACGCCCTTGTCCATCCCGGGCGGACGCAGCTCCAGGACCATGCGGCCGGGCTCGACGACCAGACCGTGCCGCTGTGCCAGGCCGGTCAGCGGTTCGCGCAGCGCCTCGAGGGCGGCCTGGGGGTCGGCGGTCCTGCGGGTGTGGACGGCCACCGCGCGGCCCTTCTCCTCGGTCCAGGTGCCCTCCGGGGCGCCGGCCCGCTCGAGCAGCCCCGGCAGTTCCGCGCGCACGGCGGCGACCCCGGGGTGCGGGGCGGGCGCGGTGATGTCGCCGGTGGCGGCGTTCCAGCGCTCGGTGCCGTAATGGCCGAGGACGACGAGGCGCTCCAGGCCGGGAACGTCCGCGAAGCCACCGTGCCGTACCGCCACCGCGGGCGGCCGGCCGGTGATCACCGCCACGGAGGCCACCTCCGGGGCGAGCGCGGCGAGCGCGCGCACCGCGCCGGGATGGGCGCGGGCCTGCTCGGGGTCGGGCACGATCGGCGAGAGCGTCCCGTCGAAGTCGAGCGCGATCAGCGCCTTCCCCGGCCGCGCGAGCAGCGCGTCGAGTCCCTCCCGCCCGGCCCGCGTGGCGGGCACCGGCGGGGTGCCGGAGGCGTCGGGGTGCGTGGCGTTCGGATCCGTGGAGTCGTTGGGGCTGCCCATACCGTCAACCTATCCACGCCCACCCGTCCCCACGCATACCTGACCGGCCATCCAGGGACGGAGAGAGACGCCGGGGACGCCGAGAGACGCCGGGGGAGCGGCCGGCACGCCCTCCCCGGCTCCGCGAGCAGGGCCACCACTCGCGGCGGCGGGCTTCAGCTTCCGTCCCGCAGGGCGTTCAGCTGCTCCAGGAACCACTGCTCCGGCGGCAGCGCGGTCGCCGCCTCGGCCAGGCGCTTGGCGCGCTCGGCCCGCTCCTGAGGGCGCATCGTGAGCCCCTCGTGCAGGGCCCGCGCCGTGTCGACCACGTCGTACGGGTTGACGGTGATCGCGTCCTCGCCCAGCTCCTCGTACGCGCCCGCCTCCCGGGACAGCACCAGCGCGCAGCCCCCTTCGGACAGGATCGGGATCTCCTTGGCGACCAGGTTCATCCCGTCCCGGATGGGGTTGACCAGCGCCACGTCGGCCAGCCGGTACGCGGCCAGGGAGCGCGCGAAGTCGTCCCTGACGTGCAGGACGACCGGCCGCCAGCCCGGTGTCCCGTACCGCTCGTTGATCTCCCCGGCGACCCGCTGCACCTCGGCCGTGTAGTCGCGGTACACGGCGAGATCCTGCCGGGAGGGGTAGGCGAAGGCGACGTGCACGACCCGTTCGCGCCACTCGGGGCGGTCGTCGAGGAGCTGCCGGTACGCGAGCAGGCCGCGCACGATGTTCTTCGACAGCTCGGTCCGGTCGACCCGGACGATCGTCCGGCGCGCGGTCCCGTCGGGAGCCGTGCCGATCTCCTCGCGGAGCGCGACGATCCGCTCCTCGACGTCCGCCTCGTGCGCCCGGCCGCGCAGGAAGTCCGCGTCGGCGCCCAGCCCGTGCACCCCGACCGCGGTCTGTCCGAGCCCGCCCGCGAACCGCTCGCAGCACGCGGTGAACGCGTCCGCCCAGCGCCGGGTCAGGAAACCGAGCCGGTCCGCGCCCAGCATCCCGCGCAGCACCTGCCCGGCGATGTCGTCGGGCAGTATCCGGAAGTAGTCCGGCGGCGCCCACGGCGTGTGCGAGAAGTGGCCGATGCGCAGGTCGGGGCGGAGCTCCCGCAGCAGCCCCGGGACCAGCGTCAGGTGGTAGTCCTGCACCACCACCGCGGCCCCCCGCGCCGCCTCCTCGGCCAGCGCCTCGGCGAACGCCCGGTTGTAGGCCTCGTACGACGCCCACTGCCGGCGGAACTCCGCGTCGAAGACGGGCTCCAGCGGTGTCTGGTACAGCATGTGGTGCACGAACCACAGCACCGAGTTCGCGATGCCGTTGTACGCGTCGGCGTGCACGTCCGCGGGGATGTCCAGCATTCGCACGCCGTCCTCGCCGACCCCGCGCCGTACGGCCTCGCGGTCGCCGTCGGACAGCGCCGAGCACACCCACAGCGCGCCCGCGTCCGCCCCGATGGCCGACAGCCCGGACACCAGCCCGCCGCCGCCCCGCCTGGCGCGCAGCGCGCCGTCCTCATCCACCGTGTACGAAACGGGGCCGCGGTTCGACGCGACCAGCACCCGAGCGTTCCGAGTGTTCTGACCAGCCTGCATGGAAGCCATACGCCTCAACCTAGCCCGCCTCCGAAATGCTCAAACGTACGGATCGGCCGTACACGGACCAGTGGACCGGCCGTATACGACCGGATGCCCCCGGAAGACCAGGTCAAGGGCTGCGGCGGGGCCGCGGGCCGTCGTGGTCAGGCCACCCGGCGGGCCTGGTACTCGGCTATTTCCGTCATCGGAGGGCGCTCTTCCGTGTCCACCGGGTGGGTGCGGGGCTCGAAGCCGGTGCCGGTGCGTTCGAACTGGGTGAGAGCGGGGCGCAGGAGGTGGCTGCGGGCCAGCCGGAGGTGGGCGGTGCGGTAGATCGCGGCGGCCATGCGGCCGAGGGCCTGGCCGTCCTGGTGACGGTGCTTGCGCACGCCGACGTCGACCTGCGCGAGGGCGTCCAGGCCCACCAGGTGCAGGGCGTCGACCAGCATGCCCAGCTCGACGCCGTAGCCGACGGGGAAGGGCAGCCGTTCCAGGAGCGAGCGGCGGGCCGCGTACTCACCGCCCAGCGGCTGCACGAAGCCGGCCAGCCGCGGCCAGTGCAGGTTGAGCAGCGGGCGCGCCATCAGCTCCGTGACCCGGCCGCCCTGGCCGGCGGCGTCGCCCAGGGGCCGGTCGTACATGGCCTTCACCAGCTGCACGTCCGGCTCCGTGAGCAGGGGGCCGACGATGCCGGTGACGAAGTCGGCGGAGAACTCCCTGAGGTCCGCGTCGACGAAGCAGACGATGTCCCCCCGGGTGACCAGCAGGGAGCGCCACAGCACCTCGCCCTTGCCGGGCACGGCGGGGATGCGGGGCAGGATCGTGTCCCGGTGCACCACGGTCGCGCCCGCCGCCGCGGCCACCTGGGACGTGCGGTCGGTCGAGCCGGAGTCCACGACCACGATCTCGTCGACCAGCGGGACCCGCAGCATCAGGTCGTGCCGGATCGTCGTGACGATCTCCCCGACCGTCGCCTCCTCGTCGAGCGCGGGCAGCACCACGCTCACCGTCTGTCCCGTGGCGCGCTTCGCGGCCAGGAGGCGGTGCACCGGGCGGTCGGTCACGGACCAGGAGCGGTGGGCCAGCCAGCGCTCGACTTCTTCCAGCACGGTCAGCGGCTCCTCAGTTCTGTGGTCCATGGATCCTCTGGCCCATACTCCTGCGGTGCTCCTGCGGTCCGTACTCCGGTGGTCCGTACTCCGGTGATCCATGTCCCTGTGATCCGTCTCGCGGTTCGGACGCGCTCTCTCCACCGTCTTGGCCTTCGGTTACAGTCTTGGACAACGCGGATGGCCACGCACATCGGGGGTCGCGACCCTCTCCGGTCCTCGTCCGCGCCGCACGACCGCACGACACACAACCGAATACAGCTCATCCAGAGGGGCAGAGGGAAACGGCCCGATGAAGCCCCGGCAACCCTCCAGCCGGTTCTCGTAGATCACCGTCGATCGACGATCCAGCAGCGCACCGCGCAGTGGATCGCGCACGTGTCGCCGATCGTTCTCGCGAGGCTCCCGGCTAGGGAAGGTGCCAAATCCGTCTCACGGCGAGATGCGCCGTGAGGAAGATGAGGAGAAAGGGCCTCGCCTCACATGGCTGTGCAGACTGTCACCAGCACCACCGAATCCGCCGGATCCGCCGAGCCCTCCGGTTCTGCCGCGTCCTCCGTCGATCTCGGCCCCGCCGCCGCGCTGTCCTGCCGCGAGTGCGGCCACCGCGTACCGCTCGGCCCCGTCTTCGCCTGCGAGGAGTGTTTCGGCCCGCTGGAGATCGCCTACGACTTCTCGGCCTACGACACCGAGGAACTGCGCCGGCGCATCGAAGCGGGTCCCGCGAACATCTGGCGCTACGCGCCCCTGCTGCCCGTCCCCGCCGACGTGGCGACCAAGCCGAACATCAACCCGGGCTGGACCAAACTCGTCCAGGCCGACAACCTCGCCCGCGAGCTCGGCGTCACCGGCGGCCTGTACGTCAAGGACGACTCCGGCAACCCGACGCACTCCTTCAAGGACCGGGTCGTCGCCCAGGCCCTGGAGGCCGCCCGCGCCTTCGGCTTCACCACCCTCTCCTGCTCCTCCACGGGCAACCTCGCCGGTGCCGTCGGCGCCGCCGCCGCCCGTGCCGGACTGCGCTCCTGCGTGTTCATCCCGCACGACCTGGAGCAGGGCAAGGTCGTCATGGCCGCCGTCTACGGCGGTGAGCTCGTCGGCATCGAGGGCAACTACGACGACGTGAACCGCTTCTGCTCCGAGCTGATCGGCGACCCGGCCGGCGAGGGCTGGGGCTTCGTCAACGTCAACCTGCGGCCGTACTACGCCGAGGGCTCCAAGACCCTCGCGTACGAGATCTGCGAGCAGCTCGGCTGGCGGCTGCCCGACCAGCTCGTCGTCCCGATCGCCTCCGGCTCGCAGCTGACGAAGATCGACAAGGGACTGCGGGAGCTGATCGAGCTCGGCCTCGTCGAGGACAGGCCGTACAAGATCTTCGGCGCCCAGGCCGAGGGCTGCTCGCCGGTGTCGACCGCGTACAAGGCGGGCCACGACGTCGTCCGGCCGCAGAAGCCGAAGACCATCGCCAAGTCGCTCGCCATCGGCAACCCCGCCGACGGCCCGTACGTCCTGGACATCGCGCGCCGCACCGGCGGCGCGGTGGAGGACGTGACCGACGAGCAGGTCGTGGAGGCCATCAGGCTGCTCGCCCGGACCGAGGGCATCTTCGCGGAGACCGCGGGCGGCGTGACCGTCGGCGTCACGAAGAAGCTGATCGAGAACGGCGACCTGGACCCGTCCCTGACCACCGTCGTCCTCAACACCGGCGACGGTCTCAAGACGCTGGACGCGGTGGCCGACACCGGTCTGACCGCGACCATCCGCCCGAACCTGGACTCCTTCCGAGAGGCTGGCCTCAGCTCATGAGCGTGACCGTTCGCATCCCCACCATCCTGCGCACCTACACCGGCGGCAAGGCCGAGGTCGGCGCCGAAGGGGCCACCCTCGGCGACGTCATCGCCGACCTGGAGAAGAACCACGCCGGGATCGCCGCCCGCGTCCTCGACGACCAGGGCAAGCTGCGCCGCTTCGTCAACGTCTACGTCAACGACGACGACGTCCGCTTCGAGCAGGGCCTTCAGACCGCGACGCCGGACGGCGCGGGTGTGTCGATCATCCCGGCCGTCGCCGGCGGCTGACAGCGGCTGACGACGGCTGGTCATTACCATCGGTAACGGTTATGACCGGTCATTCATCGGATTGCCCCCTCCGCGAGAGAAGCGGAGGGGGCAATTCCGTAGGATTGAACACGGTAGAGTTGGGGAACGCGGTCCCGACTCCCGTATCGGGAACCATTAATTCCTGCCGCTCGCCCGACTGGATATAGCCGAAGTCCGGGCCTGTTCTGCGGCATTCGCTCCCTTTGTCCGGTCTGACTTGCCCTGAAAGCGGACGAATTACCGTCGCATTCCGGACCGGCAGCGCCGAGATTTCTCGTCCGACTGACCTGTTGCAGAGGGCAGTTGGGCAGATACATTCAGCCGCGGTCGACGCGTTCCGGCGCACGCCCCCAACCATTTGGGGAGTGAGGTCTGACCCGGATCCGCGAAGTGCGGATCTGTGCAAGGGCCAGTAATAGGGGAGTTAGGCATGGCTCAGGGCACCGTCAAGTGGTTCAACGCGGAGAAGGGGTACGGCTTCATCGCGGTCGACGGTGGTGCGGATGTTTTCGTCCACTACAGCGCGATCCAGATGGACGGCTACCGCACCCTTGAAGAGGGTCAGCGGGTCGAGTTCGAGATCTCGCAGGGCCAGAAGGGCCCGCAGGCCGACATGGTTCGCGTCAGCGCCTGAACGCGCTACCGGCAACCGCAAGAATTTTTCCTGCCGACGAAGGGCTCGTGTCTCCGGGATCACCCGGGGTGCGAGCCCTTCGCCTTGCCCGCGCAGCCCCTCCTGTCGCCCCTCCGGTCGCCCCTCCTGTCGCCCCGCGTGCCGCCCCTCCTGCCCGTTGTCCGTCCGCTCTCCGTCCGCTCTCCGTCCGTCCGCCGCCCGCCCGCCGTCCGCCTTGTCCGGGTGTTCGCGGGTGGCCGAGTCTCCCGCCGATCCTCGAAGGCGCTTGCACTCGCATGGGTCGAGTGCTAATCATTGCGTTAGCACTCTGAAGGTGAGAGTGACAACGTAAGGACCGGGTCGGTGAGGCCCGCGGGCCGGTGGGGCAAGGAACCACCGGGCCTGTGAGCCGTCCGTCGCGGGCGCGGGCGCGGTCCTAAAGGAGTCATCACCCCCAGTCCTGGAGGGACCACTTCACATGGCCAAGATCATCGCGTTCGACGAGGAGGCGCGGCGCGGCCTCGAGCGCGGCATGAACCAGCTCGCGGACGCCGTCAAGGTGACGCTCGGCCCCAAGGGCCGCAACGTCGTCCTCGAGAAGAAGTGGGGCGCCCCCACGATCACCAACGATGGTGTGTCCATCGCCAAGGAGATCGAGCTCGAGGACCCGTACGAGAAGATCGGCGCCGAGCTGGTCAAGGAAGTCGCCAAGAAGACGGACGACGTCGCCGGTGACGGTACGACCACCGCGACCGTTCTCGCCCAGGCCCTGGTCAAGGAGGGCCTGCGCAACGTAGCCGCCGGCGCCAACCCCATGGCCCTCAAGCGCGGTATCGAGAAGGCCGTCGAGGCCGTCTCCGGTGCCCTGCTGGAGCAGGCGAAGGACGTCGAGACCAAGGAGCAGATCGCCTCCACGGCCTCCATCTCCGCCGCCGACACCCAGATCGGCGAGCTCATCGCCGAGGCGATGGACAAGGTCGGCAAGGAAGGCGTCATCACGGTCGAGGAGTCCCAGACCTTCGGTCTGGAGCTGGAGCTCACCGAGGGCATGCGCTTCGACAAGGGCTACATCTCGGCGTACTTCGCCACCGACATGGAGCGTATGGAGGCGTCGCTCGACGACCCGTACATCCTGATCGCCAACTCCAAGATCGGCAACGTCAAGGACCTGCTGCCGCTCCTGGAGAAGGTCATGCAGTCGGGCAAGCCGCTGCTGATCATCGCCGAGGACGTCGAGGGCGAGGCCCTGTCGACCCTGGTCGTCAACAAGATCCGTGGCACCTTCAAGTCCGTCGCCGTCAAGGCCCCGGGCTTCGGTGACCGCCGCAAGGCCATGCTCGGCGACATCGCCATCCTCACCGGTGGCGAGGTCATCTCCGAGGAGGTCGGCCTCAAGCTGGAGAACGCCACGGTCGACCTTCTGGGCAGGGCCCGCAAGGTCGTCATCACCAAGGACGAGACCACCATCGTCGACGGTGCCGGCTCGGCCGACCAGGTCCAGGGCCGCGTGAACCAGATCCGCGCCGAGATCGAGAACAGCGACTCGGACTACGACCGCGAGAAGCTGCAGGAGCGCCTGGCGAAGCTCGCCGGCGGTGTCGCGGTCATCAAGGCCGGTGCCGCCACCGAGGTCGAGCTCAAGGAGCGCAAGCACCGCATCGAGGACGCCGTTCGCAACGCGAAGGCGGCCGTCGAGGAGGGCATCGTCGCCGGTGGTGGCGTGGCCCTGCTCCAGGCCTCCTCGGTGTTCGAGAAGCTGGAGCTCGAGGGTGACGAGGCGACCGGCGCCCAGGCCGTGAAGCTCGCGCTCGAGGCCCCGCTGAAGCAGATCGCCGTCAACGCCGGCCTCGAGGGCGGTGTCGTGGTGGAGAAGGTGCGCAACCTGACCCCGGGCCACGGTCTGAACGCCGCGACCGGCGAGTACGTCGACCTGGTCAAGGAAGGCATCATCGACCCGGCCAAGGTGACGCGTTCCGCGCTGCAGAACGCCGCGTCGATCGCCGCGCTGTTCCTGACCACCGAGGCCGTCATCGCCGACAAGCCGGAGAAGGCCGGCGCGGCCGCTCCGGGCGGCATGCCGGGCGGTGACATGGACTTCTGAGCCTGACTCGCCTCAGGTTCGGACCCGGTCCGTCAGTACCGAGGGCGGCACCCCCTGTCAAGAACAGGGGGTGCCGCCCTCGGGCGTTTCCGGAGCGGGGCTCGGGGCGTGAGCCTCCGGGGGGGCGGGTGGGTGTGGTGGGAGTCACAAGGGGGCGGGCCGGAGGGGTGGAATGGCCTGTGGCCCTTGCCGGTTGCCGCTGGAGTGCGATGAATGCGCACGCACATACTGACTGGTATATCCAACAGGGAGCCCCCCACATGACCGTCACCGCATCCACGACCGCCGCCCGGGCCTCGGGCATCCTGTCCCGGCCGGTCTCGATCAACGGCCTGACCGTGCCGAACCGCATCGCGATGGCGCCGATGACCCGGATGTTCTCGCCGGGCGGCGTCCCCGGCGAGGACGTGGTGTCGTACTACTCCCGGCGGGCCGCCGCCGGTGTCGGACTGATCGTCACCGAGGGGACGTACGTGGGGCACGAGTCGGCCGGCCAGAGCGACCGGGTGCCGCGGTTCCACGGGGAGGAGCAGCTGGCCGGCTGGGCGAAGGCCGCCGACGCGGTGCACGCGGCGGGCGGCACGATCGTGCCGCAGCTGTGGCACATCGGGATGGTCCGCGAGCAGGGGCAGGCGCCGTATCCGGAGGCGCCGGCGGTCGGCCCGTCCGGTGTGCGCACCGACGGCACCGAGGGCACGGGCAAGGCCATGACGCAGGCCGACATCGACGCGGTGGTCGAGGCGTTCGCGCAGGCCGCCGCGGACGCCGAGCGCATCGGCTTCGACGGCGTGGAGCTGCACGGCGCCCACGGCTACCTCATCGACCAGTTCCTGTGGGCCGGCACCAACCGCCGCACCGACACCTACGGCGGCGACCCGGTGGCGCGGGCGAAGTTCGCCGCGGAGATCGTCGCGGCGGTCCGTGAGCGGGTCTCGCCCGGGTTCCCCGTCCTCTTCCGTTACTCGCAGTGGAAGCAGGACGCCTACGACTCCCGGCTCGCCGAGACCCCCGGAGAGCTGGAGGCGATCCTCGCCCCGCTCGCGGAGGCCGGCGTCGACGCCTTCCACGCCTCCACCCGCCGGTACTGGATCCCGGAGTTCGAGGGTTCGGACCTGAACCTGGCCGGCTGGACGAAGAAGCTGACCGGCAGGCCCGCCATCACCGTCGGTTCGGTCGGCCTGAACGGGGACTTCCAGGACGCCTTCCGGGGGAAGGGCGCCGAGCTGGGCAGCCTCGACAACCTGCTCGACCGGCTGGAGCGCGACGAGTTCGACCTCGTCGCCGTGGGGCGCGCGGTGCTCCAGGACCCGGACTGGGCGGCGAAGGTCCTCGGTGGACGCTTCGACGAACTCGAGCCGTACGACGCGGCGTCGCTGAAGACGCTGAGCTGACCCTGCCGATCGGCCGGCGCCACCCGTGGGGCCCCGCAGGGCGGGGGTGGCGCCGGCGCCTCGTCGTCGGGGCGGGTGTGGGGCCGGCGCCGGTCCTCGGTCCCGCGTTCACCCGATTTTAACTTGCTTAAGTCAATCAATCTCCATAAGGTTGCCCGAGTCAAGTAGATCTGAGCCACCACGGAGAACTCCCCCATGTCCGACGCACTCGCCCGGCCCGCCACGGCCGGGGACTCCGCGCCGCCCCGTCCCAACGCCGTGGTGGCCGTGCTGGCCTTCAGCGGCATCGTCGTCTCGCTGATGCAGACCCTGGTCATCCCGATCGTGGGGCAGCTGCCACAGTTCCTGAACGCCCCGGCGTCGGACACCGCCTGGGCCATCACCGCGACCCTGCTCGCCGCCGCCGTCGCGACGCCGGTCATGGGACGCCTCGGCGACATGTACGGCAAGCGGCGCATGCTTCTGCTCAGCCTGAGCATGCTGGTCGTCGGTTCCGTGGTCGCCGGGCTCAGCGACAGCCTGACCCCGATGATCGTCGGCCGCGCCCTGCAGGGCCTCGCGTCCGGTGTGATCCCGCTCGGCATCAGCATCCTGCGCGACGAGCTCCCCGCCGAGCGGCTGGGCTCCGCCACCGCGATGATCAGTGCCTCGCTCGGTGTCGGCGGTGCCCTCGGCCTGCCCGCCGCCGCGCTCATCGCCGACAACTTCGACTGGCACGCGCTGTTCTGGACCTCCGCCGTCCTCGGCGTCGTCGCGCTCGCCCTGGTGCCGGCCCTCGTACCGGAGTCGAAGGTCCGCACCGGCGGCCGGTTCGACCTGCCCGGCGCGATCGGGATGGCCGCCGGCCTGATGTGCCTGCTGCTCGCGATCTCCAAGGGTGCCGACTGGGGCTGGGGGAGCGGTACCACGCTCGGCCTGTTCGCGGCGGCCGTCGTCATCCTGGCCGCCTGGGGCTTCTTCGAACTGCGCGTCACCGAGCCGCTGGTGGACCTGCGGGTCTCGGCCCGCCCCCAGGTGCTGGTGACCAACGCCGCCTCGGTGGCGATCGGCTTCGCGATGTTCTCCATGTCCCTGGTCATCCCGCAGCTGCTCCAGCTGCCGGAGCGGACCGGCTACGGCCTGGGCGAGTCGCTGCTGACGGCCGGCCTGGTCATGGCCCCGTCAGGCCTGGTGATGATGGCGCTGGCCCCGGTGTCCGCGCTGGTCTCCCGCGCCAAGGGGCCGAAGGTGACGCTGATGACCGGCGCCCTGATCGTCGCCGCGGGCTACGGACTGAACGTCGTCCTCATGGCCGAGGTCTGGCACTTCGTGCTCGCGTCCTGCGTCATCGGCGCCGGTATCGGCTTCTGCTACGGGGCGATGCCCGCCCTCATCATGGGCGCCGTGCCCGCCTCCGAGACGGGTTCCGCGAACAGCCTCAACACCCTGATGCGGTCCCTGGGCACGTCCGTCGCCAGCGCCGTCGCCGGTGTCGTACTCGCCCAGATGACCACGCGGCTCGGCACGTTCGCGGTGCCGTCGGAGAGCGCCTTCCGTACGGTGCTGGCGCTCGGCTCCGGTGCCGCGTTCGCCGGGTTCGTCGTGGCGGCCTTCATCCCGCACCGGCAGCCGGCGGGTCCGGCCGTGGCGAGCGCGGAGGGCCCGGGCGCGGGCGAGCCGGCCGCGGTTTCGACCACCAAGGCGTAGTCACCGGCGGTACGGGACTACAGGTTCCCCATCGGCTCGATGTCGGCGCGGACCGGGGTGCCCCACACGCGCAGTACCTCGTAGTCGGTGAACTCGTGCACGAGCCGGTACGCCATGGCCGCCCGGGGCCCGCGCCACTCGGCCGCGATGAACAGTTCGGCCTCGCGGCGGTCCCGGCGCGGGGTGCCGCACAACTGCCACGCCCGACCGTTCCACAGCTCCGGCAGCCAGCGCTGCTGGGGCTGGGGACGGTCGCCGTGCATTCCGTACCGGGACGGGGCGGGCCCGGCGGGCGCGTGCTGGGGCGCCGGCCCGTTGAACCCGGCGCGGCGGGCCGTACGGCGCCGGGTCTCGCACAGCAGGCACAGGTCGGGGGCGCTCTTGTCGACCGGGCCGGTGGGGTGCTCGGGGCAGCGCGTGCTGGGCGCGGCCGTGCTGACGCTCTCCTCCAGCTGGTCCAGCGCACGCTTCAGGTCGGCCCGGACCTCGTGCAGCTTGGCGTCCGGCGTGTCACCGGTCAGCGCCTCGCCGTGCTCACCGAGGACACGCAGGGCGCGGCCCAGGGCGGTGAGCTGCGCGTGGTTCATGTGGTTCGTCTCCCTGTGGGGGTGGGTCCAGTATCCCAGCCGTCACGGCCGGCCTGCCGCCGCCGCCAGCGCCGCGCGCAGGTGGCCGTCCGCCTCGTCGAGGAGGCGGACGGCCGTCGGGCCGTCCACGTCGGCCAGCAGGACCAGGACGGCGTTCTTCACCTCGCCGTCCGTGGCGGCCAGCGCACGCTCGATGTCGGCGTCCGCCGCCCCCGTCGCGAGGGCGACGATACGGCGGGAGCGGGCGCGCAGCTTCTCGTTGGAGGCGCGTACGTCGACCATCAGGTTCCCGTACGTCTTGCCCAGCCGGATCATCGTGATCGTCGAGATCATGTTGAGGACGAGCTTCTGGGCGGTGCCGGCCTTGAGGCGGGTGGAGCCGGCCAGCAGCTCCGGGCCGACGACGACCTCGATGCCGTGCTCGGCCGCCGCGGCGAGCGGGCTGCCCGCGTTGCAGGCGAGACCCACCGTCAGGGCGCCCCGCGCGCGGGCGTGCGTGACGGCGCCGACGGCGTACGGGGTGCGCCCGGAGGCGGAGACGCCGACCACCGTGTCGCCGGCGGTCAACGCCAGCGCGTCCAGGTCGGCCGCGGCCAGCTCCGCGGAGTCCTCGGCGCCCTCGATCGACGTGACCAGGGCACCGGGGCCGCCCGCGATCAGGCCGACGACCTGGCCGGGGTCGGTGTTGAAGGTCGGCGGGCACTCGGAGGCGTCCAGGACGCCCAGCCGGCCGGCGGTGCCCGCGCCCGCGTAGACCAGCCGGCCGCCCCGGGCCATCCGGTCGGCCACGGCGTCGATCGCGGCGGCGATCCGGGGCAGCTGCTCGGCCACGGCGGCGGCGACGGTGGCGTCCTCGCCGTTCATCAGCCGGGCGATGCCGAGGGTGGGCAGCCGGTCGACGTCCGCCAGCTCCGGACGGAACGCCTCGGTGGTCAGGGTCTCCAACTCGGCGCGGAGATCGCGGTGGTGGGAGGTGGAAGTCATGGCGGGTCTTTCCAGTCAGGGGGGTGGGGGCCTACCTCAGGGGGCGCGGGGAACTGCGCGATCAGCCACAGACCACCGGCAGATCTCCACGACGATCCGGCTACGGCGCCTTGCGAGCTGCCCGATGCCGATGCGCCAACGCCTCGTACGAAGCGGCCAGCGAAGGTGCCGCCGACTCGTAGGTGCGCTGGGCGATGCCCACGAACAGGCAGTCCACCACGAGGAGCTGACTGGTCCGGGAGGACATCGCGGCCGGGCGCAGTTCGCTCTCGCGGGCCGTGGACGTGGTCAGTACGTGGTCGGCGTACTGGCTGACGGGCCCGTCCGGGCGGCCGGTGACCGCGATGGTCGTCGCCCCGCGCTCGAAGGCGACCCGGAGCGGTTCGATGACGTCGCCGGTGGACCCGGAGTGCGTGATGGCGACGGCCACGTCACCGGCGCGCAGCTGCACCGCGTTGGTGACGGCGAGGTGCGGGTCGCTGGGGGCGTGTGCTATCAGCCCTATGCGCAGCAGTTTCTGGGTGAGGTCCTGGGCGACCAGGCCGGAGGCGCCGATGCCGTACACGTCCGTCCGGCGGGCGCCGGCCAGGGCGGCGACAGCCGCGCCGAGCTGGACGGTGTCCAGTCCGGCGGCCGTGTCGGCGAGGGTCTGCTGCTCGTCGTAGGCGAGCTTGGCGACGACGTCGGCGAGGGGATCGTCCACCGCGATGTCGGTGGTGATGGCGGGGGCGCGGCCCGACTCCTGCTGGGCGGCGAGCCCGGCGAGGGCGAGGCGCAGGTCGCGGTAGCCGGGGTAGCCGAGCAGGCGGGCGGTGCGCACGACGGTGGCCTCGCTGGTGCCGGTGAGTTCGGCGAGGCCGGTGACCGTGAGGGCCGCGCAGCCGGCCGGGTCACCCGCGACGGCTTCGGCGACCCGCTGCATGGAGCGGGTCATCGACGGCGCCAGTGTCCGCACCTTGGCCGCGAGGGCGGCGGGAGCGGGCGGAGCGAAAATTTCCTTCACGTCCTGGGTCACCGTTGAAAGATATTTTCGTTTCGGTGGTGCGGTCAAGAGTGCGCACAATAGGGGCATGCACCCCCACGGCGACCCTCGCGACCCCGACGACACCCCCGCCGCCCCCGTCAGCCCTCTGGAGCAGGCACTGCACGCGGCACGCGCCCTCGTGCTCGCCGACCTGGTCGCGCACGAGGTCGCCGAGGCGGAGATCGTCTCCCTCGTCGAGGAGTCCGTGGCGCAGCGCCGCTGGTGGGTCGAACAGTGGCCCCGGGGCGCCGGGTTCGTGGCCGGCCTGATCGCCCAGGACGTACAGGACGCCCTGCTGGACCGGTACGGCCGCTGGCCGCTGTGCCCGGTGTGCGGCTCCGGAGACCCGCACGCGCTGGAGGTCGAACCGGAGCTGGGCCCCGACCCGCACTGGGTGTGCCATCAGGCGGGCGTGAAGGTCGCGGCGGTGGGCTCGCTGAGCGGGGCGGCTCCGGCGTGACGGTGTACATCGACCCGCCCACCTGGCCGGGACACGGCCTGCTCTGGTCCCACCTGGTCAGCGACGTCTCCTACGACGAGCTGCACGCCTTCGCCGCCGCCCTCGGCGTCCCCCGCCGCGCCTTCGAACGCGACCACTACGACATCCCCCGGCACCGGTACGCGGACGTCGTGCGCGCGGGAGCGGTGGAGGTCGGCAGCCGCGAGGTGGTACGGCTGCTGTACGGGGCGGGGCTGAGGGTGCGCAAGAGCGAGGTGCGCGGGGGCGCGCTTCAGCGGCGCAGTTCGTAGACGTACTCGCCCTCGGGCTCGGCGGCCCGGGTGAATCCGGCGCGGGTGACGACGTTCTGCGAGGGCGTGTTGTCGCGCTCGATGACGGCGGTGACGGTCCGGACCCCGTCCTGCGCCAGCGCCCACGCCGACAGGGCGCGCAGCGCCTCGGTGGCGTAGCCGTGGCCGCGGGCGCCCTCGACGAGGTCGTAGCCGATCTCCACACGTCCGTCCTCGTCCGGAGCACTGTGGAACCCCATCGCGCCCACGGCGAGGTCGTCCTCCCGCCGGACCAGCACGTACGCGGTCCACTCCGGCCGGAACTCCCCCACCTCGTACTGCTCGACCATCATCCCGGCACCCACCCGGGTGCCGTCGGCGGGACCGGAGCCGGCCCACGCGAAGCCGCCGTCGCCGCCCATGCCGAGATCGGCGGCGGTGGCGGGCGTGATGCCTTCCAGGTCGAGCCGCTCGGAGCGGAGTACCGGATTGTTGTTCCAGTGCCACTGGCCGACGGGCCGGCGCCCCGGCAGTTCGCCGCGTCCGGTCGCCCACAGCAGGGTCTGCCAGGGGGTGGGCCCCGGCCGGACCTGCGGAAAGATCCGGGTGAGGACGAACGAGGCGAGTTCGGCGGGCGGTTCGTACCGTACGCCCAGGCCCTCGGTGATGTCGTGGGTGTGCAGCAGCGCCTCGGCCACGCCCATCGCGGCGAAGCCCTCACGGTTCGCGTGCCGGAAGGGGTACGGGTGGAAGGCGCGGACGGCGCGCGGTGTGGTGCGGATCGTGGCGGCGAGGAGGGCGCCGGTGGTGCTGATGACGTGGACGGCACCCGCGTTGTCGGCGGCGTCCAGTCCGTCGTCGCTGCCCTCGAGGGTGATCTCGAAAGGCACGTACCCGTCCTGTGCCCGTCCGGCGAGCTGTCCCGCGTAGGCGATGAGGTCGCTCGCGATGTGCGCCGCAGTCTCCCGGCAGTCCCACTCCAGCCGCCCGGCCCGCACGCCTTCCCAGTCCCGGTCGGTGACCGCGCCCAGCGCCGCCACGCAGTCCGCGACGGCCTCCTCCACCCGTTCCGCCGGCTGTTCCGCTCCCAAGCCACCCATGAGGGGCAGGCTACGAGGGCGGCGGCGCCGGGGGCGACAGCATTTCCAGCTCACCGCCGATGTTGTACCGGGCCGTGGCCTCCCAGTGCTCCCGCCCGTACGGCGTGCGGAACAGGTGAGGCAGGCCGAGGAGCCGACGCAGCACGGCGGCCCGCCCCTCGCGGAAGGCGTCGCCGGGGACGAAGTGGTACTCCTCGCGGACGGCGGCGGTGTAGGCGGCGTACGCGGACGGCGGCGAGGCGAGGACGGCCAGATCCGCGTCGCACAGCACCTGGCCGTCGGGGTCGTCGTCGGCCGGGTCGTGGGTGACGGTGAGCCGCACCAGCCGGGCCACCTCGGCGACCTTCGCCTCCGGAACCCCGGCCTCGGCCAGCGCCCGCTCGGCCAGTCGCGCCGACCGCTCCTCGTTCTCGGACCGGTCGGGCAGATAGACGGCGTCATGGAACCACGCCGCCAGCCGCACGACATCCACGTCGTCCGCGTACGCCGCCAACTCGTCGACCCGGTCGAGCACGGCGGTGAGGTGCGCGACGGTGTGATACCGCCGTTGATCCTCCTGCCAGCGGTTGAGCAGATTGTCGGCGTAGAGGGCGGGATCGGGCCCGCCCCCGGCCCCCCTGGCCCCCTCCAGAGCCCGGACGAAACGCTCACGCAGAACATCGGTGTCGACCATGCGGCCATTGTTCCCGGTACGCGCCCCGAGAGGTCAGAGGTCGATCTCGGCCCGTACCGTTTTGCCGGGGCCGCCGTCTCCGCGCGGCCCGACCTCCATCCGGCTCGTCAGGCAGGCCACCAGCCAGAGACCTCGGCCGGTCTCGGCTTCGGGGCCCTCGGGAGCGTGGGGCCGTGCCGGAGGCAGGCGGTCGTCGCGGGTATCGACGACCTCGACGCGGAGGAGATCGCGTACCGCGGTCAGCGTCAGGCTCAGTCGGAAGTCGCGGCCCGGGACCCGGCCGTGGGTCACCGCGTTCGCGGCGAGTTCGGCGACGATCAGGGTCGCGGTGTCGTTCACCTCGGACTCGTAGGGGAAGCCCCAGGCGTCAAGCCGGTGGGAAGTGAGCCGCCGGGCGAGGCGGGCGCCTCGCGGGGTCGAGGTGAAGCACATGGAGAACTCTTCGGCGTGTGCTGTGGAGTGGCTGGTGCGCTCGAAGGGGGGAGTTCCGGTCGTCATGAAGGTGAGCCTTGTCGGGCGCGCGTACGGTGACCAGCGACCACGTCCTTACACAGTGTGTCTGTAGGGGCGCCGTATGTGTCTGTCAGGGCAGGAACAGGGGTGGCCCATGGTGCAGGTTTCGGAACAGGTGGTCGCGGTGCGCGGCCAGGATCCTGCCGACGAGCTACTACGGTGCTTCGGTAGGCAGATCAAGCTCCTTCGGGAGCGTGCCGGTCTCACCCAGGCCGCCCTCGGACCGCTCCTCGGATACAGCGAGGCGCAGATCGCCGCGATTGAGCAAGGGCGACGTATCGCCCGGCCGGACACCATCGAGAAGCTGGACACGCTGCTCGGGGCGGACGGGATCCTGCTCGCGATGAAGCGGGCGGTCGCCCTGACGCGATACCCCGCCTTCTTCCGGGATGCTGCGCGGATCGAGGAGACCGCAGTTGAGTTCCACCAGTATGCGCCGTTGATCGTGCCGGGCATGCTTCAGACCGAGGACTACGCCAGGACGATGTTCACGGTGTGGCGTCCGCGTCGGAACGAGGCGGAGATCGAGCAGATGGTGGCGGCGCGGCTCGCACGACACGAACTCTTCGACCGTAAGCCCGCGCCCGTACTCAGCTTTGTCCTGGAAGAGGCCGTCCTCCAACGGCCCATCGGGGGCCGGGAAGTGCTGCAAGGTCAGCTTGAGCACTTGCTCCTCACCGGTCAGAACCCGAACGTAGAGATTCAGGTGATGCCGACCGAGGCGACCGACCACGCCTGTGTGGACGGCCCGTTCACGCTGATGGTGCCGGAAGGAGGGGAGCAGGTGGCCTATCTGGAGAGCCAGGGAAGCGGTCGGGTGGTCACCGACAGGGAAATCGTCCGCGGCATCGCGGCGCGGTATGGAATCATCCGGGCTCAGGCGCTGGCCCCGAGGGAATCCCTGCGCCGCATCGAGAAGCTGCTGCAAGGAGACCCATGACAAGTGAGCAGTCCAAGGGCCAGTCGCTCAACTGGTTCAAGTCCAGCTACAGCGGCGGTTCTGGTGGCGACTGCGTCGAGGTCGCCGCCCTCCCCGCCTCCGTCCGCGTCCGCGACTCCAAGGACACCGGCCGGGGCACCTTCACCGTGGCCCCGGCCGCGTGGTCCGCGTTCATCGCTCACGCACGCCACACGCACTGACCGAAAAACGCCGTCAAGAATGGCGTGGCGGTCGGCTTGGCCCACTTCCGTCGGCCCTGGCAGCATCGGCGGTAGCAGACAGAACAGGGTGCACACGGCTGCACCAGGTCCTGGGGCCGCTCCTTCGGGGGCGGCCCGAGTGCTTTCCGGCAAGGGTCGCCGGATCGCACGCACCTGTCCGTATGTCACCCCCGGGCCCCGGGCCCGACCGGCGAGATCGCGGCGTGCGTGCCGCCGGTACCGTGAGAAAGCGGAAAGTGAGCCGCCGGGTGCAACCGACGTTCGTACTGGTCCACGGAGCCTTCGCGAACTCCTTCTCCTTCGCGCCGCTCCAGGCCGAACCGGGCCTGCTCGGGCACCGTTCGGCCGCCGTCGACCTGCCCGGCCACGGCTTCGCGGCGACCTGCACCCGCGCCTACCAGGCGCCGCAGGATCCCGAAGGTCTCGCCACCGCGTCCGGTGCGATCAAGGGCGTCACGCTCGCCGACAACGCCGCGCACCTGATCGGGGTCCTGGAGCGGGCCGAGCGGAACGGCCCGGTGGTCCTCGTCGCCCACAGCCGCGGCGGCGTCACGGCCACGGCCGCGGCCGACGCGCGGCCCGACCTGATCGACCGCATCGTCTACGTCGCGGCCTGGTGCCCGGTCGCGCTCGACGTCGGCGACTACTACGCCGAGCCGGAGACGGCCACGGTCGACGCCGCCTCCCTGGGACTGGCGATGGCCGGAAACCCCGCCGAACTCGGCCTGCTCCGCGTCAACTTCCGCACCGCGGACCCGGCCGCCCTCGCGGCGTTCAAGGCGGCCTTCCTCGCCGACGGCACCGACGAGGAATTCCTGACCTTCCTGAACACCTTCCAGCCCGACGAGAACCTGGACGTCGGCACCTCCGCGGACCGGGCGCAGGCGGCGACCTGGGGCCGCATCCCGAAGACCTTCGTCCGCCTGGCCGACGACGCGAGCATGCCGCTCGCCCTGCAGGACCGGCTGATCCGCGAGGGCGACGAACTGACGCCGGACAACCCGTACGACGTCCGCACGCTCGCGGGCAGTCACCTGAAGTGGCTGGTCGACCCGGCGCCGGCGGCCCGGATCCTGGGCGAACTCGCCGCGCTCCCGGCCCCGTCCGCGGGGTGACTCCCGCTCTCGCCCCGGAACGATTCCCCTCCCGGGGGCGGAGCCGCCACTAGCGTGGACCGCATGACGACTCCTGCTGATGTGCACGGCGTGCGTGAACCCGGGCTTCCCGGGAGGTTGTTGACCGTTGAGCGGGACGCGCTGGTCCCGTTGCTGCGGGGGCGGGCGGAGGAGGACTTCGGCCGGCCGGTCGTGGCCTGCCCGGGGTGGACCGTGCGGGACGTGCTGGCGCACTGTTCGGCCGCGCTCACACGGGTGGTGGAGAGCCGGTTCGAGGAGGGGGTGTTCTCGCCCGCGTCGAACGAACGGGACATCGCCGAGCGGGGCGCCTGGAGCAACCAGCGTGTGGTGGACGAACTGGAGCGGGGGATGACCGAGGCCGGGCCGGTGATCGCCGGGGCGGGCGGGCTCCTCGACATCCTCGCGCTGGGCGAGTGGGTGCATGCCGGTGACGTGCGCGAGGCGCTCGGGGAGCCCGGGGCGTACGCGGGGGCCGGGCTGCCGTACGCGCTCGATCTGCTGGCCCGCGTCACGGGTGTGACGGGGCATCTGCCGCTGCACGCCGATCTCGACGACGCCGACGAGCCGCTGCGGCTCGGGAAGGTCTCCGGGCAACGGCCCCCGGCGCGGTACATCGGGGGCGGGGCGACGCTGGTGCGACTGTACGCGGGACGCCCGGTGGACGGGGCCTCGTACGAGCTGGCCGGGGCGGAGACCGCGGAGCTGAACATCTTCGGGGGGTGAGACCGGCCTCGGGGTGCGGGGGCGCGGATCCCCGGTCGGCGGGCGTAGGCTGGATTGGACTAGACCTCTAGGTCTCCAGTCGTCGACGTCGTAGAAGTCGTCGGTCCGTGCCCTTGATGCCGAGGAATGGGGTTCCATGAGCAAGCGTGCCGTCCTGGAGGTGATCGCCCTCGACGTCGAGGACGCCGTTGCCGCGCGGGCGGGAGGCGCGGACCGGCTCGAGCTGGTCACCGACATGGCCGCCGACGGGCTCACCCCGTCCGCCGCCACCGTCGCCGCCGTCCGCGCGGCCGTCGGCCTCCCGCTGCGGGTGATGCTGCGCCTGGCGGACGGGTTCGCCGCCGGTGACCTCGACCGGCTGGTGCGCACCGCCCACGCGATGCGGGACGCCGGGGCCGACGAGTTCGTCCTCGGGTTCCTCGACGGCGACGGCCGGGTGGACCTGGACGCCGTGGAACGGGTCGTCGGGGCGCTGGACGGCTGCCCGTGGACCTTCCACCGCGCCATCGACCGCGCCGCCGACCGCGGCGCCCTCCGCAAACAGCTCGACGGGCTGCCCGGCCTCGACACCTACCTCACGGCCGGCGCGCCCGGCGGCGTGGCCGACGGATTGTCCACCCTGCTGGCCGAGGCCCGGTGCGGGCGCGAGGACGAGCCCGGGTACCAGCAGCACCTGCTCGTCGGGGGCGGCCTGCGACTGGAGCACGTTCCCGCGCTGCTCACCGCCGGGGTCCACGCCTTCCACATCGGGGGCGCGGCCCGGCCCGGCGGATGGACCGGGCCCGTCTCGGCGGAAGCCGTCGCGCAGTGGCGCCGGGTGGTGGACGGGGCGGCCGAAGAGGCGGTCGACGGGGGCTGACGCCGTCCCGCCGGGTCGGCTCAGTTCGGCAGCAGCTGCTCCGGCAACGGCGCCGCATGCGTCACGATCAGGCCCGAGACCGCTCGGGTCAGCGCCACGTACAGGCGGCGCAGGCCGGTGCGTTCGTCGGGCTCGCCGTCGACCACGGCGCGCGGCTCGTCCAGGACCACGTAGTCGTACTCCAGGCCCTTCGCCAGCGACGCCGGGACCAGGGTGAGCCGGGTGTCGTACGTCGTCTCCTCGCCCGGCGCGACGTAACCGGTGCCCGCCCCCGTGAGGGCCTTCGCCAACTCCGGGATCCGGGCGTCGGCGGCGATCAGGCCGACCGAGCCCTCGTGGGCCAGCAGTTCGCGGCAGGCCTCGAGCACGTCGTCGGTTCCGTCGGCCGGCCGGACGGTGAACAGGCCCGGGTTGTCGCGGATCGACGCCACCGGCGCCAGGCCCGGCGCGATGTGCGGGAGCAGCCGGGAGGCGTACGCGATCACGTCCGTCGGGACGCGGAAACCGGCGGTCAGTTCCTCCACCACCGCGTCCCGCTTACCCAGATGGCCCAGCGCCTCCTCCCAGCTCCGGGTCGCCCACGGCGTGGTGCCCTGGGCCAGGTCGCCCAGGACGGTCGCCGAACCGGTCGTGCAGCGCCGGCCCACCGCCCGGTACTGCATGGGCGAGAGGTCCTGCGCCTCGTCGAGCACCACGTGCCCGAGGGACGGGGTGCGCCGGATCAGATCGGTGGCCTCGTCGATCAGTACCGCGTCCGCCGCCGACCACTGCGCGGACTTCACCGACCGCGCCGGCTTCGCCCAGAGGATCGCCTTCTGCTCGTCCTCGTCCAGCAGTCCGGCCGCGTGCCCGGCCAGGAACTCCGGGTCCGCCAGCAGGCGCAGAACGAGCTTCGCCGGATCGACGGCCGGCCAGAGAGCCTTCACGGCCGCCTTCACCGCGCCGTTGCGGGCCACCGTGTCCTGCACCCTGTCGTCCGGCGCCTCCCCGGCCCGCTCCATCTGCACCAGCACGGCGTGCGCGATGCGCTGCGGCAGGGCCTCGCGGGCGGCACCGTAGCGGATGTCCCGGTCGAGCAACTGGCGTACCAGTTCCTCCAGTTCGTACGCCGCTACCCGCCAGCGGCGTGAACCGCGCACGACGACGACCGGTTCGGTGGGCATGGCCACGTGTGCGTAGAGGGCCCGGCGCAGCACCTCGGCCATCCTCGCGTCGCCCTTGACGAGCGCGGTGCGCGCGTCGTCCGTCCCGCGCACCTCGACATGGGCCACCAGGTCGTCCACCGTCGCCTGCCCGACCGCCAGCTCGCCCAGCGCGGGCAGCACCTGCTCGATGTAGTGGAGGAAGGACCGGTTCGGGCCGACGACCAGCGTGCCCGTGCGGGCCAGCCGCTCGCGGTGGGCGTACAGGAGGTAGGCGACCCGGTGCAGACCCACGGCCGTCTTCCCGGTGCCGGGGCCGCCCTGCACGCAGACGCTGCCCGTCAGGCCGGACCGTACGATCTCGTCCTGCTCGGGCTGGATCGTGGCGACGATGTCGCGCATCGGGCCGACGCGCGGGCGTTCGATCTCCTGCTGGAGCAGCCTGCTGGTGACGGCCTCCCCGGCGGAGCCGGACAATGTCACCGCGGTGGGGTCGGACAGGTGCTCGTCCTCGTACGCCGTGAGGTCGCCGCCGGTGTAGCCGAAACGGCGGCGCAGCGCGACGTCCATCGGGTCCTTCTTCGACGCCCGGTAGAACGGCTGCGAGACCGGCGCACGCCAGTCGATCACCATCGGGTCGCCGTCGGCGTCGTGCACATGCCGGCGCCCGATGTAGAACTGCTCGCCCCCAGCCCCTTCCGCCTCCTCGGCGCCCGGAGCGTGCAGGTAGTCGAGGCGCCCGAAGAACAGCGGGGTGCCGCTGAGGTCGGCCAGCGCCTTGACGCGGTCCTCGATCTGCCGCTCCAGGATCTGCGCGTTGACCCAGTTCGCGGTGACGTCGCGGATGTCGAGGGCCTCGACGTCCTCGCGCATCGCGCGCAGGGCGGTGCGGGACGCGGCGAGGTGGGCGCGCTCGCGGACCAGCGGGCCTGCGGGGTCGGGGGTGGGCGTGGCTGTGGCGGCGGGTTCGGGGATGTGCGCGGGCACGGGTCTGCCTCCGGCTGGTGCGGGCGGTGATGCCGTGTGATCACGGCATGGCGGACCGCCCGGTTTCCGTCCGGGCGGTGGCACTCCGGCGAGGGAGGCGGGAGGACCCCGGTCGGCTACCGTTCCAGTGGCCGGGGCGAGCGGGGGATTCTAGTCGGCTCCCGCACGCAGAGCGAACGAATAAAGCGGTGCCCCGCACTTCTGAGGGAGCTCTCAGGGGATATCAGGAGCGCGGGTCCTCCTCGAAGGGGACACCGTGCGTCTTGGGGCGTATGCGAAGGGACCTGAAGTCGGGCCCCACGACCGATGCCCCGAACGGGTGATATGGCGCACTCTGGACACATGAGTACAGCGACCTTCATCCCAGGCAACCGGGCCCGTGACCAGGGCACCCCCAGTGGTGCCACCGCCACCGGCTCCGTCCACCACTCCCCGCACCGCGTCGGCAACGCCCTGCGCGCGGTGCGGGTCTTCGCCGAGAGCCTCTTCTCGGTCGTTGTCCTCGGCGAGTACAGGGAGGAGGCGGGCGTCCGCCGCCGCTGACCGTGCAGTCCCCGGACCCGGACCCGGACCCGGCCTTGGTCAGGGAGCCGTGCGGCGGTCCTCCGGGAGAAGGCGGTCCTCCGGGAGAAGCAGACCGGCGACGACGTCCAGGGGCCGGCGGCCGTACGGCAGTGCCGCGTCCCCGGCTCCGGCCGGCGGCAGGAGCCCGGCCGGCGCGCCCGCCGTTGCCGACTCCGGCGTGACCTCGGGGTCCGGCCCCGGCGGTGTCCCGGGGATCCGTTCGACGAACGGCGGGAGATCCTGCGCGCACCGCGCGTTCTCCGGCGGCAGCGCACCCGTGAGGAAGTAGCGCACGGCGTACCGCCCCACGCACGCGCTCGGGTTGTCCAGCGCGGTGTGGCCGTACCCGTCCACCGTCAGCAGTCGCGCGTCACGCAGTTGCCCGGCCATGCTCACGCCCGCCGCGTAGGGGGTGGAGGGGTCGTGGGTCGTGTTCACCACCAGCACCGGATGGGCGGTCGCCCCGTCCCACGGGCCGGTGTACGGGGCGGCGGCGCGGGCCGGCCAGGCGGCGCACGGCTCGTTGGCCCACACCCACCAGCGGGCCAAGGCCCCCGCTTGTGCCACCGCCCGTTCCTCCAGCTCCGGGTAGAGCCGCGGCGACCGCGGATTGGGGCTCTCCGCGCACAGCACCGCGAGCGACTGTTCGAAGCCCGGATAACGTGTCGGGCCCGCCGGATCGCTGAGCGGAATGAGCGGCCGGCCGCTCCACAGCGTCTGCAGCAGGTCGGCGACCCCGGCCCAGCCGGGGTGCACGGTGTAGAGCCCGCCGCGCACCTCGCTCACCGCCCTCGCGTACGTCGGGTCGCCCGCCGGACGCCGGGCGAGGCGCGCCATGAGGGTGTCGTACTTGTCGCGGGTGGCCGCCGGGCTGCCCGCCGAGAAGACGCAGCCGGTCACGGGCGCGCGCCCGCAGTGGTCGAGGAACTGCGCCAGCGTGTCGGCCGACCCGAGGTGGGAGCCGAGCCGCAGGAAAGTGTTCAGCGCGGCCGACGCGCCGGCCCCGCTCGTCGCGCGGGCCCCGTCCGCCGTCCTGGCCGGGGCCGCCGCGACGCGCTCGTCCACCCAGGCCGAAGGGTCCACGTTCCCGTCGAGGACGAGCCGTCCGGCCCGTTCGGGGAACAGGTTCGCGTAGGTCGCGCCGAGGAGGGTGCCGTACGAGACGCCCCAGTAGTGCAGCTGTTCCTCGCCGACCGCGGCGCGCAGCAGGTCCAGGTCGCGGGCGGTGTCGGCGGTCGAGACATGGCGCAGCAGCTGCGGATCGCTCTGCTCGCAGCGCTCCGCGAGATCGGCGTACGCGGCGATGTACGCCTGCTGCGCCCGCTCGCCCACCGGGAACGGAGGGAGGTCCGCCTGCCAGTCGGTGGCCTCCTCGGCGGTGCCGAAGCAGCGTACGGCCGTACTCTCGCCGACGCCGCGCGGGTCCCAGCTGACGATGTCGTAGCGGTCCCGCAGGTCGTCCGGGAACTTGTCGTACAGCTCCGGGAGTCCGACGGTGCCGGGTCCGCCCGGACCGCCGGGGTTGAAGAACAGCGTGCCGGCCCGCTTCTCCGGGGCCGCGGCACGGTGCCTGATCACCGCCAGCTCGATCGTGCGGTCCCCGGGGCGGGCGTGGTCCAGGGGCACGTTCGCCACCGCGCACTCGAACCCGGTCTGCGTCACGCCCCGGCAGTCCTGCCACCGCAGCACCACGCCGCCGCCCCCGCCGCCCCCGCCGCCCCCGCCGCCCCCGCCGCCCCCGCCGACCGGTCCGCCCGCGGCCACGGGCCCGGCCGCCCCGAGCAGCAGCACCAGCGCCCCGGCCGCCGCCCCCGCGGCCCTGGTGAGCGGTATCCGTGTGGCGGTGGCGGTCCGTGACATGGGCAGGCCCTTCCCTCGCGGCAGCCGGGAGACGGGCCTGCGGCAGCGGACCCGCTGTCATACCACCGGCGGTCCACCGACCGGGCAACCGACACGCGTCCGTTCGGGTGCCGAAGTGAGTAACCCGCGCCCGCCCGACCGGGACCGCCGGGCCTGGGCGGCACCCACCGTCGTGACCGTGCTGCTGGTGTTCGACCTCCCGCAGGGCTGGGGCCTGTCCGGCGGATCATGCCGAAGACCTGGGGTCCGGCACGCCCGTCCGCGGCGTTGTCGTCGGTTGCCGGCTCCCCCGGGCTCCCGGCTCCGCCCGAGCGGGGAGGGGCCCCCATCGCGTCGGCGCCCTCCTCCGCCTTGCGGCCGAGCGCACCGGACCCCACTCGCCCCGGCCGGCTGGAGACCGCCGACCGCCTCCGACCCGATCCGCCGGAGCCCTAGTTCTCCGCGAGGAGCTCGTCCGCGTCCATGATCCTGTACGCGTACCCCTGTTCCGCCAGGAACCGCTGGCGGTGGGCGGCGAAGTCCTGGTCGATGGTGTCGCGGGCGACGACGGAGTAGAAGTGGGCCTGGTGGCCGTCCGCCTTGGGGCGCAGCACCCGGCCCAGCCGCTGGGCCTCCTCCTGCCGGGACCCGAAGGTGCCCGACACCTGGATGGCGACCGTGGCCTCCGGCAGGTCGATCGAGAAGTTCGCGACCTTGGAGACGACCAGGACGCTGATCTCGCCCTCCCGGAACGCGTCGAACAGCTTCTCCCGCTGGGCGTTCGACGTCTCACCCTTGATCACGGGGGCGTTCAGGTGTTCGCCCAGCTCGTCCAGCTGGTCGATGTACTGCCCGATGACGAGGATCTGCTGCCCCGCGAACCGCCGGACGATCGCCTCCGTCACCTTCCGCTTGGTCGCGGTCGTCGCGCAGAAGCGGTACTTCTCCTCGGTCTCCGCGGTGGCGTACGCGATCCGCTCGGAGTCGGTGAGGTTGACCCGGACCTCGACGCAGTCGGCGGGCGCGATGTAGCCCTGCGCCTCGATCTCCTTCCACGGCGCGTCGAACCGCTTCGGCCCGATCAGCGAGAACACGTCCGACTCGCGGCCGTCCTCCCGTACGAGCGTGGCCGTGAGTCCCAGCCGCCGGCGGGCCTGGAGGTCCGCCGTGAACTTGAAGACGGGGGCGGGCAGCAGGTGCACCTCGTCGTACAGGATCAGGCCCCAGTCCCGGGAGTCGAACAGCTCCAGGTGCGGGTAGACACCCTTGCGGCGGGTCGTCAGCACCTGGTACGTGGCGATGGTGACGGGCCGGATCTCCTTCCGCGTCCCGCTGTACTCGCCGATCTCGTCCTCGGTCAGCGAGGTCCGCTTCACCAGCTCGTGCTTCCACTGGCGGGCCGAGACCGTGTTGGTGACCAGGATCAGCGTGGTCGCCTTCGCCTGCGCCATCGAACCGGCGCCGACCAGCGTCTTGCCCGCGCCGCAGGGCAGGACGACCACGCCGGAGCCGCCGTGCCAGAAGTTCTCCACGGCCTGCTTCTGGTAGGGGCGCAGCGCCCACCCGTCCTCGCGCAGCTCGATGTCGTGCGCCTCGCCGTCCACGTACCCGGCGAGGTCCTCGGCGGGCCAGCCCAGCTTCAGCAGCACCTGCTTGATCTGCCCGCGCTCGGAGGGGTGCACGGCGACGGTGTCCGGGTCGACGCGGGCGCCGACCAGCGGGGCGATCCGCTTGGAGCGCAGCACCTCCTCCAGGACGGGCCGGTCGGTGCTGGTCAGGACGAGACCGTGCGTCGGGTGCTTGAGCAGGCTGAGCCGGCCGTAGCGGTCCATCGTCTCGGCGATGTCGACGAGCAGCGCGTGCGGCACCGGGTAGCGGCTGTACTTCACCAGCGCGTCCACGACCTGCTCGGCGTCGTGGCCGGCGGCCCGCGCGTTCCACAGGCCGAGCGGGGTCACCCGGTAGGTGTGGATGTGTTCCGGTGCCCGCTCCAGCTCGGCGAACGGGGCGACGGCACGACGGCACTCCCCGGCCTGCTCGTGGTCGACTTCCAGGAGAAGCGTCTTGTCGGACTGGACGATGAGCGGACCATTCACGCGCGGCTGCCTTTCTGCGACGGGCTCGGCACGGGCATGCACGGGCACAGCACGGCCAAACGTCCAGTTTGCCTGATCGCCCGCCCCTTGAGGGCCGGAGTGACGGTGACCACAGCAGGGACGGCGAAGCGCCGTACGGGGGAGCGGGCAGGTGCCGGTCCGGACCCGGGTGCTGGTTCGGACCCGGACCGAGGAGTCACGCATCCCGATTCGTCGTCGCCCACGCGGTGCGGCGCGAGGGCGACGCCGTGATCCGCCGGTTGCGGTTTCCGCCCGTCCCGACGGTGTGCGGCGGCTCCTGACGCTCGCAGGGGCCTGCGGCCGTCCGTCCGTAAGGGACCCGCTAAAAGCGTTCGGTCCCCCGTACGGAAGCCGTCAACGGTGGCCGAATCCGGCCGCGCAGGCGCTTTTCTCTTCTTGTCGGATTCTTTTTCGAACCTCATTAGGAGCTTGCGATGGCCGATGTGGCCTTCGTCGCCGTCACGATCGCGGTGTTCGCGCTCGTGGCTCTCGTCGCCAAGGGCGTGACGAAGCTGTGACCGTCGAGAACGTCGTCGGCCTGATCACCGCCGTCGCCCTGCTGGGATACCTCGTCCTCGCCCTGCTCTTCCCGGAGAGGTTCTGAGCACCGCATGAGTCCCGTCCTCGCCGGCGTGCTCCAGTTGCTCGCCCTCATGGCCGCGCTGGCGCTCGCCCACGTCCCCCTCGGCAGCTACATGGCCAGGGTCTACTCCTCCGACAGGCACTGGCGCGTGGAGAAGTGGATCTACAAGGGCGTCGGTGCCGACCCCGACGCGGATATGCGCTGGTCCGCCTATCTGCGCGGCGTGCTGGCCTTCTCCGTGGTCGGTGTCCTCTTCCTCTACGGCCTCCAGCGGCTCCAGGGCGTGCTGCCCGGCTCGCTGGGTTTCGCCCCGATCGATCCGGACCAGGCGTTCAACACCGCCGTCTCCTTCGTCACCAACACGAACTGGCAGTCGTACTACGGCGAGCAGGCCATGGGGCACGTCGTGCAGACCGCCGGTCTGGCCGTGCAGAACTTCGTCTCCGCGGCGGTCGGGATCGCCGTCTGCATGGCCCTGGTGCGCGGATTCGCCCTCCCCCGAGCAGGGGGGACCTCCGTGCGCGACGGCGGGCTGGGCAACTTCTGGGCCGACCTGGTGCGGGGCGTGGTCCGTATCCTGCTGCCGCTCGCGGCCGTCGGCGCGGTCGTCCTCGTGGCCTGCGGGGTGATCCAGAACTTCTCCGGCATCCATGAGGTCGGCCAGTTCATGGGCGGCACGCAGCAGTGGAACGGCGGCGCGGTCGCCTCGCAAGAGGCGATCAAGGAGCTCGGTACCAACGGCGGCGGCTACTTCAACGCCAACTCCGCCCACCCGTTCGAGAATCCCACCCCGTTCACGAACCTCTTCGAGATCTTCCTGATCCTTCTCATCCCCTTCTCGCTGACCCGGACGTTCGGCCTCATGGTCGGCTCCGTCCGGCAGGGCTACGCGATCCTCGCGGCCATGGCCACCATCTGGGTCGGTTTCACCGTCCTGATGATGTGGACCGAGTTCGCCCACCGCGGCGCGGCACTCGAGCTCGCGGGCGGTGCGACGGAGGGCAAGGAGGTCCGCTTCGGTGTCGGCGCCTCCTCGATCTTCGCGGTGGCCACCACCCTCACCTCCACCGGCGCCGTCGACTCCTTCCACTCCTCCTACACCGGCCTCGGCGGCGGCATCACCCTGCTCGGCATGATGCTCGGCGAAATCGCGCCCGGCGGTGTCGGCTCCGGCCTCTACGGCATGCTCGTCATGGCGGTCATCGCGGTGTTCATCGCCGGCCTGATGGTCGGACGCACCCCCGAGTACCTCGGCAGGAAGATCGGCATCCGTGAGATCAAGTTCGCCGCCTGCTACATCCTGATCACCCCGGCGCTGGTACTGACCTTCACCGCCGCGGCGATGGCTCTGTCCACTCCGGCGAACTCGATGACCAACAGCGGGGCGCACGGGTTCTCGGAGATCCTGTACGCCTACACCTCCGCCTCGAACAACAACGGCTCCGCCTTCGCCGGTCTGAACGCGGACACCCAGTGGTTCAACACCACGCTGGGCCTGGCGATGCTGCTCGGCCGTTTCCTGCCGATGGTGTTCGTCCTGGCGCTGGCGGGATCGCTGGCGGAGCAGCGGCCGGTTCCGACCACCGCGGGCACCCTGCGCACCGAGAAGCCCCTGTTCACCGGGCTGCTGGTGGGGGCGGTCCTGATCATCACCGGCCTGACCTACTTCCCGGCGCTTGCGCTGGGTCCCCTCGCGGAGGGGCTGGCGGCATGACCACAGACACGCGGAAGCACGAGGACCCGATGTCCACCACCACCCCGACCCGGGTGCCGCACAACGACGCACCCACCGGGCACACGTCAGGCCAGGGCCGTGTCGGCGCGGGCCTCTTCGACCCGAAGCAGCTGGTCGAGTCGCTGCCCGATGCCCTCCGCAAGCTCGATCCGCGGGTGATGGTGAAGTCGCCCGTCATGTTCGTGGTCCTGATCGGATCCGTCCTGACGACGGTGTTCTCCTTCATGGACCCGGGCGACTGGTTCGGCTGGACCATCAGCGCCTGGCTCTGGCTGACCGTGCTCTTCGCCAACCTCGCGGAGGCCGTCGCCGAGGGCCGCGGCAAGGCGCAGGCCGACACCCTGCGCAGGGCCCGAACCGGTACCGTCGCCCGCCGCCTCGTGGACGGACGCGAGGAACGGGCGCCCGGTACCGCACTGCGGATCGGTGACCTGGTGGTCTGCGAGGCGGGCGACATCATCCCCGGGGACGGTGACGTCGTCGAGGGCGTCGCCTCCGTGGACGAGTCGGCGATCACCGGCGAGTCGGCCCCGGTCATCCGCGAGTCCGGCGGCGACCGCAGCGCCGTCACCGGCGGTACGAAGGTCCTCTCCGACCGCATCGTCGTCAGGATCACCACACGACCCGGCGAGACCTTCATCGACCGGATGATCAACCTGGTCGAGGGCGCCACCCGGCAGAAGACGCCCAACGAGATCGCGCTGAACATCCTGCTCGCCTCGCTGACCGTCGTCTTCCTCCTCGCCTGCGCCACTCTGCAGCCGTTCGCGAACTACGCGGGCACCGAGCTGACGACGGTCGTGCTCGTCGCGCTGCTGGTCTGCCTCATCCCGACGACGATCGGGGCCCTGCTGTCGGCGATCGGCATCGCGGGCATGGACCGGCTGGTGCAGCGCAACGTGCTGGCCATGTCGGGCCGCGCGGTCGAGGCCGCCGGCGACGTCTCCACGCTGCTGCTGGACAAGACCGGCACCATCACGCTGGGCAACCGGCAGGCCGCCGAGTTCGTCCCGGCAGGCGGTACCACCGAGGCCGAGGTCGCGGACGCCGCCCAGCTGTCGTCGCTGGCCGACGAGACCCCGGAGGGCCGCTCCGTGGTCGTCCTCGCCAAGGAGAAGTACGGACTGCGCGAACGCCACCAGGGCGAACTCGTCGGTGCCGACTGGATCCGGTTCACCGCCCAGACCCGTATGTCGGGCGTCGACACCGACGGACGCAAGGTGCGCAAGGGCGCGAAGGGTTCCGTGATCGCCTGGGTCGAGGAGCGCGGCGGCACGGTCGCCGCCGACATCGGCGAGAGCGCGAACCGTGTCTCCGAGGCGGGCGGCACGCCGCTGCTGGTGGCGGTCGAGGACGACCGGGGCGCTCGCGTCCTGGGCGTCATCCACCTCAAGGACGTCGTCAAGCACGGCATGCGCGAACGGTTCGAGGAACTGCGCCGCATGGGCATCAAGACCGTCATGATCACGGGCGACAACCCGCTGACCGCCAAGGCGATCGCCGACGAGGCCGGCGTCGACGACTTCCTCGCCGAGGCCACCCCCGAGGACAAGATGGCCCTCATCAGGCGCGAACAGGCCGGCGGCAAGCTGGTCGCGATGACCGGCGACGGCACCAACGACGCCCCCGCGCTGGCCCGGGCGGACGTCGGCGTGGCGATGAACACCGGAACGTCGGCCGCCAAGGAGGCCGGCAACATGGTCGACCTCGACTCCGACCCGACCAAACTCATCGAGATCGTGGAGATCGGCAAGCAGCTCCTCATCACCCGCGGCGCGCTCACGACGTTCTCCATCGCCAACGACGTCGCCAAGTACTTCGCGATCATCCCGGCGCTGTTCGCCGCCGTCCACCCGGGCCTGGACAAGCTCGACGTCATGCGCCTGTCCTCGCCCGATTCCGCGATCCTCTCGGCGGTGATCTTCAACGCGCTGATCATCGTCGCGCTGGTCCCGCTCGCGCTGAGGGGGGTGCGCTACCGGCCGATGAGCGCCGACCGGATGCTCCGCCGCAACCTCACCGTCTACGGGCTCGGCGGGCTGATCGCCCCCTTCGCCGGCATCAAGATCATCGACTTGTTCGTCTCCCTCATCCCCGGAATCGGCTGATCGCCATGAACCACTCCGTATCGAACACCGCCCGGCTCCTCGGGGCGGGCCTGCGCGCCCTCCTCGTCCTGACCCTGGTCACCGGCATCGTCTATCCACTGGTGATCACCGGCATCGCCCAGGGGCTTCTTCCAGGCAGGGCGAACGGTTCCGAGATCAAGGCGGACGGCAGGGTCGTCGGCTCATCACTGATCGGGCAGTCGTACAACCTGCCGCTGAAGGAGGGGCAGGAGACTCCGGAACCGGACCTGAAGTGGTTCCAGGGCCGTCCGGCCAACGGCCTCGGCACCAACAGCGTCAACACCCAGTACGAGCTCATCCTGTCCGGCGCCACCAACCGCTCCGCCGACAACGCGGAGCTGATCCGGTGGGTGAGGGACGCCAAGGCCGCGGTCGTCAGGGAGAATTCCGTGGACGGTCACACCGTCAGGCCCTCCGACGTGCCCGCCGACGCGGTCACCTCCTCCGGCTCCGGCCTGGACCCGCACATCTCCCCGCAGTACGCGGACCTCCAGGCCCCCCGGGTCGCGGAGCGGAACGGGCTGGCCGTCGCGCGGGTCGACAAGCTCGTCGACGAGCACACCCGGGGCCGCACCCTCGGCTTCCTCGGTGAACCCCGGGTCAATGTGCTCGAACTGAACATCGCGCTCAAGGAACTCATGGCCAAGAACTGACGGAGTGACGCGAAGGGCCCGGGAGGCATTCGGAATGCCTCCCGGGCCACCGGCTCCCACCGCCGTGAACTCCCGGCGGACCGCTCCACCCCGTGCACGACGGGAAAGGCGCACACCGATGGCCCGGGTGCCGGTCGTGGAGGACGACCCCCAGCTCGTACGCGCGCCCGTCATCACCATGCGGGCCCGCCACTACGGGGTCGACGAGGCCCCGGACGGTGCCACGGCCCTGCGCCTGGCGGCCACGCGCCGGCCCGACGCGGTCTTCCTCGACCTCGGCCTCCCGGACACGGACGGCGTCGACGTCATCAGGGACTGCGCGGCTGGACCCGTGTGCCGATCCTGGTGCTGTCCGCCCGCCAGGCCTCCGGTGAGAAGGCCGCCGCGCTGGACGCGGGAGCCGACGACCACATCACCAGGCCGTTCAGCATGAACGAGCTGCTCGCCCGTCCGCGCGCCGCGGCCCGCCGCACGCGGACCGCGCCGAGCGCACCCGGGGTTCCGCTGGTCACGACGGACGAATTCACCGTCGACCCGGCCGCGAAGAGGGTCCGCCGGGCCGACCGCGACATCCGACGCCGTGCTCCGCACCGTGCGGGGAGCCCGTGCGGCGGAGCGGGCTTCAGTTCTCGTCGTCCGCCAGCTCCGCGACCCCGGTGATCCGGTGCAGCGGGTACGTCCGCACCTCGTCGGCCGTGTGGTCGTACGCGGTGACGAAGCCGCCCTCGACACGGACCGGGGCGATGACGCGCTGGCTGGCGGCACCCTCGGCGTTGACGTAGCCGATCCACAGTGCCTCGCCGGTGAGGACGGCGGCCTGCACGGTGGCGAGGGTCTCGGCGGCCCCGGTACGCGGCAGCGCACCGCTCCCCGCCCCGGCATCGCCCGTCTCCCCGGCCGTGGCCCTGCGCGGGGTCGTGGCGGCGAGGTCGCCGGCGCGGACGGCGCGGATCGCCGCCGTGAGCAGGGTCTCGTCGGGCACCGGCGGCCCCTCCGGGACCGGCTCGGGTGCCGTGCGCGGCGGGGTGCGGCGGGCGTCGGCGCGGGTGATCAGGACATCGCCCTCGGCGGACTCGGCGGCCGGCGCGAACCCCATCCGGCGCAGCCCCTCCAACAGGCCGGCCGGATCGGCCTGCGCGGCCAGCACGGTCGGCGCGAGCCGGCGCAGGCCCAGCCCGGCGGCCCGCTTGTCGGCGAGGATCTCGTTCAGCACCGCGTCGTCGTCGCAGCGCACGTAGGCGGAGGCCGCGCCCACCCGCAGATGCCCGTGTCTGCGGGCCACGTCGTCGATCAGGTACGCCAGCGGCTGCGGCACCGGCGTACGGGAGTGCGCGGCGAGGAAGGCGTGCAGGTCGGCGGCGGCCCGGCCGGCGTCCAGGGCACGGCGTACCGAGCCCGGCGTGAACCGGTAGACGGTCGCCCCGCCCTTCGACTCCACGTCCGCCAGCACCCCCAGCATGTCCGCGAGCGGCCGCTGGAGCGGGCCGGGCGCGACCGCCGTCAGGTCGGCCTGGAGCAGGACGTGGTCCAGCGGTTCGGGCAGCAGCGGGGCGAGCAGCCGGGCGGCGGAGGAGGACGCGGCGGCCTGCTCGGCGGGAGTGGGAGCGGCGGGGCTGGGGGAGGGCGAGGCGGGGAAATCCGGGTGCGGGACGGACGGCCGGTGGTGGTGGTGGACGGGGAGACGGTCGCCCGGCCCCGTCGACCCCGGCCCCGACGCGGATTCGGAGGGGGACTTCGACTCCGAGTCCGGCGCCTTCCGCCCCGCCCGCGCCTTCGGCGCGGGCAACGCGAGCAGGACCCGTCCGTGCGCGGACAGCGCGCCGCGGCCGGTGATGCCCAGCATCTCGGCCTCGGTCAGCGTCCACCGGGCGAGCCGCGAGCGCAGATCGTCGCCCTCACCCGCGCCCCCTCCGGTAGAACCGGAACCGCCCGTGCCGCCCGCCGAGCGCAACGGCCGCTCCCACCGCAGCCGCTCCGACACGGACCCGGAGTCCGGCGCCGCCCCCTCCGGCAGCCCCGCCAGCAGGGCCAGCACCCGGCGCCGCACCTCGGGCGCCGCGGACCGGTCGAGCCCCGGACCCAGTGCCGCCAGGGTGTGGTCCTTCGCGTCCCGCCCGCCGACCAGCCCCGGCGTCCGGGTCGCCGCCAGCCACGCCGCGGCGAGCGTCGTCCAGCGCTCGGCGGCGGGCCGTTCGAGCCAGGTGTCGTACGCCGGGGTCGCCGCGTACCGCTCGTCGGCCTCACCGTCGGAGGCCACCAGCCCCGCCGCATAAGCCAGTTCGACCCAGAACGCGGCGACCGGCTCGGTCACGTCCAGGGCGGCGGCGGTCCGCTTCAGGTCCCGCATGCTCAGCCCGCCGGACCGCAGCACCGCCGGGCCGCCCTCGTCCCAGTCCTTCAGCAGCTCCTCGACGGTCGCCAGTGCCGTGTACGCCTGCCCGGCCGCGGTCGCGTCCACCACCTGTGGACGGTGCGTGGCCGCGGCCTCGACCGGCGGCGGCACCGGCTCCGTCGTCCGGTGCGCCCGCCCGCCGCGCAGGTGCAGCGCCACCTCCCGCGGCAGGACGACCGTCCCGGGCGCGGTCGGCAGCAGCAGCCCCCGGTCCAGCAGCCGGCGCAGCCGGGCCGCGGGCTCGGCGGTGATCTGACCGTAGGGCGGCCCCCAGACCAGCCGCTCCAGCACCTCCACCGACTCCGGCGGCACCTCGGCCAGCAGCGCCGCCATCCGCGCCCGGTGCGTGAACAGCCCGGTCAGCGCCGCCACGGCGGAGACCGAGTCGTGCGTGGAGGGCAGTCCGGCCGCCGTGACGATCTCCTGGATCCGCCCCGGGGACATCCCGGCCGTCGCCTCCCGCACGGTCGGGCCGAGGCCCGTCGGCGAGGGGTGCTGCGGGGACGGGGAGAGCAGCTCACGGGCCGTACGGACCAGCCGCAGCCGGTCGTCGTCGCCCCACACCAGCGCCTGCTCACGCAGCGTCCGCACGGCGCCCGGCAGCGCGGCGGACACCGCGGGGTCGCCCCCGTCGCCCGCGAGCAGCCCGAGCAGTTCGTCGTACGGCGCCGGATCCGCCGCCACGGCCAGCGCCTGGGCGGTCTGCATCGTGAACCGGTCCAGCCGCTCCAGGGCGCGGACGACCGAGGCACGCGTACCGGCCCGGGTGGCCAGCTGCGTGAGGTCGGTGGGCACGGGCGTGACGAGATCCGGCCGGCTGCGCAGGAGCGCGGCAAGCCCGGCGTCGTCCCGTGCCCGGAGTGCCTCCGCGAGGGATCGGGGGGCCGCCGCGGGCTTCTCCTCGGTGCTCATCCGCATCACGGTAGCGGGTGGATACGCCGGTGGGGTGCGTGGAGTTGGGCCGGCCGGCCGGACTCGCGGTACCGTCGTGCGACGTCGTCCGCCAACGCAACCGCCCCGGAGGGGACTTCGTGGGTATCGAGAGTGACCAGGTCGTCTACGAGTATCTGAGCCGCGTCGGCGACGTGGCCCAGCAGCGGCAGCTGCCGTCGGCGACCCGTATGCGTCTGGTCGCCGGGCTGCGGGACGAGATCGACCGGCGCCGGGCGAAGGCCGTGGTCGACTCCCCGACGGCCGTGCGCCGCATCATCTCCCGCATGGGCACCCCGGACGAGGTCGTGACGGCGGCCTCTTCCAGCGCCTCCGGCAACACCTCCGGCACCGAGGGGACGGCTTCCGGCGCGGAGGGGAACGGGAGTGCCCCCCTGAGCAAGCCCGCGCCGGCCCCCGCCGCGGTTCCCGCCCAGCGGGGCGGCGACCGTGCCCAGCGGGCGAAGAGCGTCCTGCGCCGCGCCGTCCCCCGCCCCCGCCCGGCCGACCACCCGCACGCCACCCCCGCGGCCCCTGCCGCCCCTGCCGCGCCCTCCGTCCCCGGCGGACCGTCCGCGCCGCACCGGGCCGGTATGGACGAACTCGGCGACAGCACCACCCAGCCCGACTGGTGGCGGACGGACAGCAGCCCCTTCGGCGTCGGCGACCAGGTACCCGGCTTCATCGGCGGCGTGGAGATCCCCGAACTGCTCAAGGCCCCGCCGGCCACGGACGACGCCCGGGGCGCCGACGGGCGGCCGGGCGGAAACATGCCCGCCCCCGCCTCCGCCCCCGTCGTCGAGGCCGGGAGCGAGAAGGAGAAGACCGGCTCCGTCTTCCGGCGCAGGCTTTTGCGCCTCCCGTCCGGCGGCTGGAGCAACCCGCTGCTCCTGGTAGCCGCGGGCCTGCTGGTCGTGGGCGCCGTGCTCGGCAACTGGTTCGCCCTGTTCCTCGGCTGGGTCATCGTCTACGCCTCCCGCCGTCTCAGCCGGGCCGAGGTCAAGTGGGCGGTCGTCGTCCTGCCCGGTCTCGCGATCGCGGGCGGAGTCGCCTGGCTGTGGGGCAGGACCGAGGGACGCTGGGGCACCCCCATCGCCGACGGCGCCATGAACGACGCCGTCTTCGAGACCTGGCCCTGGGTGGTCCGGGCCGCCGCCGTCGCCTCGGCCCTGTTCCTGACCTGGCGCTCCCAGCGCCCCCGCTAGGCCTGTCCGGCGGATCATGCCGAGGACGTGGGGTCCGGCACGCCCGTCCGCGGCGTTGTCGTCGGTCGCCGGCTTCCCCGGGCTCCCGGCTCCGCCCGAGCGGGGAGGGACCCCCCTCGCGTCGGCGCGCCCTCCTCCGCCCTGCGGCCGAACGCACCGGACCCCACCCGCCCCGGCCGGACGGACACCGCCGACCGCCTCCGACCCGATCCGCCGGACAGGCCCCAGGCCCCGGGGAGGTACGCCGGTCCGTCGTTTGCGTGCGCTGGGCACAATGGCGGGTATGGCCTCCACGACCGCGCTCCCGCCCACCGTCGGTTTCGACCTCGACATGACGCTCATCGACTCCCGGCCCGGCATCCGCGCCTGCTACCAGGCGCTCTCCGAGCGGACCGGGACCCCCATCGACGCCGATCTCGCCGTCACCCGGCTGGGACCGCCCCTCGCGGACGAGCTGATCAACTGGTTCCCGGCCGACCGGGTCGACGAGATGGCCGACCTGTACCGGGCGATGTACCCGACGTACGCCATCGCCGCCACGCCCGCGCTGCCCGGCGCCCGCGAGGCCATGTCCGCCGTACGCGAGGCGGGCGGGCGCACCGTCGTCGTCACCGCGAAGTACGAGCCGAACGCCAAGCTGCACCTGTCCCACCTCGGCATCGAACCGGACGCCGTGATCGGTGACCTGTGGGCCGAGCAGAAGGCGCCGGCGCTGCGCGAGCACGGCGCGGGCGTGTACGTCGGCGACCACGTGGGCGACGTGCGCGGCGCGCGGACCGCCGGCGCGCTGTCCGTCGCCGTCGCCACCGGCCCCTGCGACCCCGCGGAACTGCGGAAGGCCGGCGCGGACGTCGTCCTCACCGACCTCACCGAATTCCCCCGCTGGTTCTCGGCCTACGCGGCCGGAATCCAGGCCTGACGCGTGGCGGTGCGTGCCCGGCCTCAGCCCGGCCGAAACGGCGGGGCCGGGGCACCGTCAAGAGCGACGGCCCGGGGC
>NZ_JBHXQZ010000042.1:0-49534 GCF_042717095.1 Streptomyces sp. NPDC058632
CCCGTGCCCGCCACCGACTTCTCTCCTTTCACACCCGGGACGTCCGGGCATTTACGACCGTTTCGTCCCCTGGATAGCAGAATTGCCTGGCGCACGGCGCCTGGTCCGGTGTCCCCACCGGACCAGGCGCCGTACGTCTTTCCGTCAGATGTTCGATCCCTCGGCGGGCCGGCGGCCCGGAATCGGACACCCGAGGGGAGGTTCTCGGCACCGTCGGGTAGTGAAGGAGGCAAATGCGTTCCCAGGAAGGTCAGTTGTGGTGCTGAATGGAGGGGCGGGGATACGCAACGGCACGCGCCCGGCACGGGGGAACGGGGCGCACGCCGACTGGCGGCTGAGAGGGGATTGTTCGTGCATGCTTTGTCACACGGCGCCACATCGAAACCGATCACCATCGCAGTTCCACCGGCGCTGTCTCTCCCGGTGATCGAGGCGGCGTTTCCCCGGCAACTCCATCCGTATTGGCCGAAGCTCCAGGAGGAAACCCGTGCGTGGCTGCTCGAAAAGCGGCTCATGCCGGCTGACAAGGTGGAGGAACACGCCGACGGACTGTGCTACACGGACCTCATGGCGGGCTACTACACCGGCGCCGCCGACGAGGTCCTCCAGGCGATAGCGGACTACAGCGCATGGTTCTTCGTCTGGGACGACCGGCACGACCGCGACATCGTGCACGGCCGCCCCGACGCCTGGCGGCGGCTGAGGGACCAACTGCACACGGCCCTCGACCGTCCCACGGACCACCTGCGTCACGAAGACGCACTGGTGGCCGGGCTCGCGGACGGTGTGCGGCGGCTGTACTCGTTCCTTCCGGACACGTGGAACGCCCGGTTCGCCCGGCACTTCCACACGGTGATCGAGGCGTACGACCGGGAATTCCACAATCGTACGGAGGGAATCGTCCCGACCGTCGAGGAGTATCTGGAACTGCGCCGGCTCACCTTCGCCCACTGGATCTGGACCGATCTCCTGGAGCCGAGTGCGGGCTGTGAACTGCCGGACTCCGTACGGAAGAACCCGTCCTATCGGAAGGCGGCCCTGCTGAGTCAGGAATTCGCCGCCTGGTACAACGACCTCTGCTCACTCCCGAAGGAATTGGCGGGCAATGAGGTGCACAATCTCGGAATCAGTCTCATCATTCATGAAGGGCTGACTCTCGAAGAGGCGGTCGCCGATATGAGGCGCCGGATCGAGGAATGCATCACCGAATTCATCGACGTCGAACAGGAAGCCTTACGATTCGCCGACGGTCTCGACGACGGCACGGTAGGAGGAAAGGAACGGGGTGCGGCCGTGCGTGCCTGCCTCGGGAACATGCGCAACTGGTTCAGTTCCGTCTACTGGTTCCACCACGAGTCCGGCCGGTACAGGGTCGACAGCTGGGACGACCGGTCCACGCCCCCGTACGTCAACAACGAAGCGGCAGGTGAGAAATGACCGTCGAGTCGGTGACACCCGACGCACCAGACGCATCCGCGGCATCCGCAACGACCGGAGCATCCGCAACGACCGGAGCATCCGACGCGGCAGCCCGGGTGAGGACCGACGCGACCGGGCTGCGCGTGGCGCCGGTGGCCGGCGGAGGCGTCCCCGGCCTCGGCCACGGCCTCAAACTGGTCCGAGACCCGCTGGCCTTCATGTCCCAGCTGCGTGACCACGGCGACATCGTGCGGCTCAAGCTCGGCCCCAAGACCGTGTACGCCGTCACCACGCCCGCCCTCACCGGGGCGCTGGCCCTCAGCGCCGACTACATCATCTCCGGCCCCCTGTGGGAGTCGATGGAGGACCTGCTCGGAAAGGAGGGCGTGGCCACGGCCAACGGCCCGCTGCACCGGCGCCAGCGGCGCACCATCCAGCCCGCCTTCCGGCTCGACGCGATCCCCGCCTACGGCCCGGTCATCGAGGAGGAGGCCCACGCGCTGACCGAGCGCTGGGTGCCGGGGGAGCCGGTCGACTGCACCACCGAGGCGTTCCGGGTCGCCGTGCGCATCGCCGCCCGCTGTCTGCTGCGCGGCGGGTACATGGACGAGCGGGCGGACCGGCTGTGCGTCGCGCTCTCCACCGTCTTCCGCGGCATGTACCGGCGGATGGTGCTGCCGCTCGGCCCGCTGTACAAGCTGCCGTTTCCGGCCAATCGCGAATTCAACCGGGCCCTGGCCGATTTGCATCGTGTGGTCGACGAGATCGTCGCCGAGCGCCGTGCATCCGGTCAAAAGCCGGACGATTTGCTGACGGCATTGCTGGAGGCGAAGGACGACAATGGCGACCCGATCGGGGAGCAGGAGATCCACGACCAGGTGCTCGCGATACTCACCCCCGGCGGTGAAACGATCGGCTCCACGATCATGTGGTTGCTGCAGGCACTTGCCACGCATCCGGAACACGGTGACAGGATGCGTGATGAAGTTCTCGCCGTTACCGGGGGCCGCCCGGTGGCATTCGAGGACATCCGCAGGCTCACGCACACCAACAATGTCGTCGTCGAGGCCATGCGTTTGCGTCCCGCTGTCTGGATATTGACCCGCCGGGCGGTCAGGGACACGGAACTCGGTGGCTATCGCATTCCGGCCGGGGCGGACATCATCTACAGTCCGTTCGCGATCCAGCGCGATCCGAAGTCGTACGAGCGCCACCTGGAGTTCGACCCGGACCGCTGGCTTCCGGAGCGTGCGAAGGACGTTCCGAAGTACGCCATGAGTCCCTTCAGCGTGGGCAACCGCAAGTGCCCGAGCGATCACTTCTCGATGGCCCAGCTCAGCCTGGTCGCGGCCGCGCTGGCGACGAAGTTCCGCTTCGAGCAGGTGCCCGGCTCGGACGACACCACCCGCGTGGGCATCACCCTGCGCCCGAACCGGCTGATGCTGAGGCCGGTCGTGCGCTGAACCGTCACAGCCGGCGGAACGGTCACGTCCGGCGGGCGTTCACGCGGCCTCGGGGCCGCGGAACGTCCGCCGGTAGGCGTTCGGGGTCGTCCCCACGGCGCGTACGAAGTGGTGGCGCAGCGCGGCCGCGTTGCCGAAGCCCGTACGGCCCGCGACCGCGTCCACCGTCTCGTCGGTCCCCTCCAGCAGGCGCTGGGCGAGCAGCACGCGCTGGCGCAGGATCCAGCGGTACGGGGTGGTGCCGGTCTCCTGCTGGAAGCGGCGGGCGAAGGTGCGCGGGGACATGAGGGCGCGGGCCGCGAGCTGCTCGACGGTGACCTCCTCGTCGAGATGCCGCTCCATCCACACCAGCACCTCGGACACGGTGTCGCCGCCGGGCAGCGGCAGCGGACGCTCGATGTACTGGGCCTGGCCCCCGTCGCGGTGCGGAGGCACCACCATGCGCCGGGCGATCCGGTTGGCGACCTCGGGGCCCTGCTCCTTGCGCACGAGATGCAGACAGGCGTCGATCCCGGCGGCGGTGCCCGCGGAGGTGATCACGGGGTCCTCGTCGACGTAGAGCACATCCGGTTCGACGGTCAGATGGGGATACTTCCTGGTCAGCGCGTCCGCGTGCCGCCAGTGGGCGGCGGCGCGCCGGCCGTCGAGGAGACCGGCGGCGGCGAGCACGAACACGCCGGAGCAGACGCTGAGCACTCTGGCCCCCCGGTCCACGCCCCGGCGCAGCGCGTCCAGCAGCTCGGGCGGGAAGTCCCGCGTCTCGTAGCACGAACCGGCGGGCACGGCGATGAGGTCCGCCGCCTCCAGCCGGTCCAGGCCGTGCTCGACCTGGATCGTGAAGCCCGTGTTGCTGCGCAGCGAGGGGCCTTCGGCGGAGGCGACCGCGAAGTCGTAGACGGGCAGGCCGTCGTCGCTGCGGTCGATACCGAAGACCTCACAGACGACGCCGAGTTCGAAGGGGTTCACGCTGTCGAGCAGGACAGCGGCGACATTGCGGAGCATGACCCCAGTGTGCCCTGTCGCTGGCAGTAAATCGAGGGTGCGCGGCAGTCCTGCCACTGTTGGTAAGGAGTGTCCGGCACGACAGTGGTGTCCATGGAAACGACACAGGTGGAAGCACTGATCGGAATGCTGACCGTTCTCGGACTGCTCGTCCTGATGGTCCTCCCCGCCGCCATCGGCATCGCGCACGACCGGAGGATCGACCGGCAGCTGAAGCAGGCCGGGACCGGCCGCGCCGCCGCCGAGCGGCACCACGTCCCCGCACGGAGTGCCACCCCGTACCGCACCGCACGCGCGGTGTGAGGCGTGAGGCGTGAGGCGGGGCGGCACCCGGGCCCGCGGCCCTAGAAGTCCTCGTCCAGGTCGACCGTGCCCTCCACGGCGACCTGGTACGCGGACGGACGCCGTTCGAAGAAGTTCGTCAGCTCCTGGACCCCCTGGAGCTCCATGAACGCGAACGGATTGTCCGAGCCGTACACCGGCGCGAAGCCCAGGCGGGTCAGCCGCTGGTCGGCCACGCACTCCAGGTACTGCCGCATCGACTCGGTGTTCATGCCCGGCAGCCCGTCACCGCACAGATCCTGCCCGAACTGCAGCTCCGCCTCGACCGCTTCGCGCAACATGTCCGTCACCTGCTGCCGGAGCTCGTCGTCGAACAGGTCCGGCTCCTCCTTGCGGACGGTGTCGACCACGTCGAAGGCGAAGGACATGTGCATCGTCTCGTCCCGGAACACCCAGTTGGTGCCGGTCGCCAGACCGTGCAGCAGGCCCCGGCTGCGGAACCAGTACACGTAGGCGAACGCCCCGTAGAAGAACAGGCCCTCGATGCACGCGGCGAAGCAGATCAGGTTGAGCAGGAAGCGGCGGCGGTCGGCCCGCGTCTCCAGCCGGTCCAGCTTCTCCACCGAGTCCATCCACCGGAAGCAGAACTCGGCCTTCTCCCGGATGGACGGAATGTTCTCCACCGCCGCGAAGGCGGCCGTCCGGTCCCGGGGGTCGGGCAGATAGGTGTCCAGCAGTGTCAGGTAGAACTGGACGTGCACCGCCTCCTCGAAGAGCTGCCGTGACAGATACAGCCGGGCCTCGGGGGAGTTGATGTGCTTGTAGAGGGTGAGCACGAGGTTGTTGGCCACGATCGAGTCGCCGGTGGCGAAGAACGCCACCAGGCGGCCGATCAGGTGCTGTTCGGCGGGGCTCAGTTTCGCGAGGTCGGCGACGTCCGAGTGGAGGTCGACCTCCTCCACGGTCCAGGTGTTCTTGATCGAGTCCCGGTAGCGCTCGTAGAAGTCGGGGTAGCGCATGGGGCGCAGGGTGAGCTCGAAGCCCGGGTCGAGAAGGTTCCGGGTTCGGGCGGTGTCCGTGGTGCTGGTCATTACTGGCAGGCCTCGCAGGACTCGGGGTTCTCAAGGGAGCAGGCGACGGCCTCGGGGCCGGCGGCCGGCTGACGGGCGGGGACGGGAGGGGGAACGGGCGCGGTGGTGGCGGTGGTCTGCGCCCGGGCCGCGCGGGCGATGCGGGTCGCCGGGCGCGAGCGCAGGTAGTACGTGGTCTTCAGGCCCCGCTTCCAGGCGTAGGCGTACATCGAGGAGAGCTTGCCGATGGTCGGCGTCTCCATGAACAGGTTCAGCGACTGCGACTGGTCCAGGAACGGTGTGCGGTCGGCGGCCATGTCGATCAGACCGCGCTGCGGGATCTCCCACGCGGTCCGGTACAGCCCGCGCACCTCCTCGGGGATCCAGGTGACGTCCTGCACCGAGCCACCGGCCTCGCGCAGCGCCTCACGGGTCCGCGCGTCCCACTCGCCCAGCCGCTTCAGATCGTTCACCAGATACGAGTTGACCTGGAGGAACTCACCGGACAGCGTCTCGCGCTTGAACAGGTTGGACACCTGCGGCTCGATGCACTCGTACACACCGGCGATGGACGCGATGGTGGCGGTCGGCGCGACCGCCAGCAGCAGCGCGTTGCGCAGGCCGACGGACGCGATGCGCTCGCGCAGCGCCGACCACCGCTCGGGCCAGGCGAGTTCGGTGTCGTAGTGGTCGGGATGCAGCACGCCCCGGGCGGTCCGTGTGTGCTCCCAGGCAGGCAGGGCGCCGTCGCGTTCGGCCAGGTCGGCGGAGGCCTCGTACGCGGCGAGCATGATCCGCTCCGCGATCCGGGTGGAGAGCCGCCGGGCGCGGGGCGAGTCGAAGGGCAGGCGCAGGGCGAAGAAGACGTCCTGGAGGCCCATCACGCCCAGCCCCACCGGGCGCCAGCGCGCGTTGGAGCGGCCCGCCTGCTCGGTCGGGTAGAAGTTGATGTCCACGACCCGGTCGAGGAAGGTGACGGCCGTGCGCACGGTCTCGTCCAGCCGCACCCAGTCCAGGTCACCGGCGTCCCGGTCGACGAGCGCGCCGAGGTTGACCGAGCCCAGGTTGCAGACCGCGGTCTCCCCGTCGCTGGTGACCTCGAGGATCTCCGTGCACAGGTTGGACGAGTGGACGACGTGGCCGGGCTCGGCGGTCTGGTTGGCGGTGCGGTTGGCGGCGTCCTTGAAGGTCATCCAGCCGTTGCCGGTCTGGGCGAGGGTCCGCATCATGCGCCCGTACAGCTCCCGGGCGGGGATCGTCCTGCGTGCCAGGCCCGCGTCCTCGGCGGCCCGGTAGGCCGTGTCGAACTCCTCGCCCCACAGGTCGACCAGGTCCGGGACGTCGGACGGGGAGAACAGCGACCACCGCGCGTCGGCGTTCACCCGGCGCATGAACTCGTCCGGCACCCAGTGCGCGAGGTTCAGGTTGTGCGTACGGCGGGCGTCCTCACCGGTGTTGTCGCGCAGCTCCAGGAACTCCTCGATGTCGGAGTGCCAGGTCTCCAGGTAGACCGCCGCCGCGCCCTTGCGACGGCCGCCCTGGTTCACGGCGGCGACCGAGGCGTCCAGGGTCTTGAGGAACGGGACGATGCCGTTGGAGTGCCCGTTGGTGCCGCGGATCAGTGAACCCCGTGAGCGGACGCGGGAGTAGGCCAGGCCGATGCCGCCGGCGTGCTTGGAGAGGCGGGCCACCTGGTGGTAGCGGTCGTAGAGGGAGTCCAGCTCGTCCTTCGGGGAGTCGAGGAGGTAGCAGGACGACATCTGGGGGTGCCGGGTACCGGAGTTGAACAGGGTGGGGGAGGAGGGAAGGTACTCCAGGCGGCTCATCAGGCCGTACAGTGCGGCGACTTCGTCCACCGGCCGGACCTCCGTGCTCCCGGCGTCCTTCGCGAGGCCGGCGGCGACCCGCAGCAGGAAGTGCTGCGGCGTCTCGACGACCTTGCGGGTCACCGGATGCCGCAGCAGATAACGGCTGTGCAGGGTGCGCAGCCCGAAGTAGCCGAAGCGGTCGTCGGCCTGCGGGTCGATCAGCGCGTCGAGCCGGTCCGCGTGCCCCAGGACGAACGCGGCGGTCCGGTCCGCGACGAGGCCCTCGCGGTGCCCGGTCGCGATCGACGACGTGAACGACGTGACCCCCTGCGAGGCGGCCTCGGCGCGGATGCCGAGGGTCAGCAGCCGGGCGGCGAGCCGGGAGTAGACGGGATCCTCGGAGATGAGCCCGGCCGCCGCCTCGGTGGCCAGCTCGTGCAGCTCGGTCTCGTCCGCGCGCGCGGACCGGCCGCGCAGTGCGGCGGCGGCGACCCGGCCGGGGTCGGCGTCGGGGAGGTCTGCGGTCAGCCCGGTCAGGGTCCGCAGCAGCGCGGCACCGGGGCCGTCGCTCACGTCGGCCGCTGAAGCAGGATCGGCTGGCGCGATGGTCACGTGGGGCTCTCCCTCGCTCGGCGCGGGGCCTCGGCGAGGGCAGGGGGCAGCACACGGGCACGCGTACGCGCCGCGCGTCCACCGGCCCATTCCGCGAGGCCCGGACGTCGGGCACCCGGACCGGACGGCCGGGTGCACTGTCGGCAGGTCCTCGGACTCAAGCCCGTGCGGGCACGCGGGAAACGCGGACACGCACAAGTACACCGTTGCGGGACAGTTCCGGATTCGCACCGGATTCCCCTGCGGCGACAGCGAGCATGAGCATACATCTTGTGCCGGACACTGTAGGCAGTCCCATATCTTGTGTCGTAGGGAGTACTGCGGTGCCGGACCGGATGGTGTCAGAGCGTCAGCTCACAGGCGGGCGGCACGATCCGTACGCCTCCCTCCGTGGCCCGCGCCCGGTACGAACGTCGCCCCGCCCGGCACACTCCCCGCGCCGCCCGCCTCCGCCGCCCCGGGACGCGCCCCGGAGCCCTCCACGGCGACCAGTACCCCGGCGGCCGCGGCCCGCTCGGCGACGTTCCTGAACCCACCGAGGTACGCGTCGCTCTCCCCGAGGCCGAGCAGCCCGTCGCGCAAACAGGCCTGCGCGGTGATCCCACCGAGCTCCTCGAACTCGTACGGCTCCACCGGCCGGGGGGCGACGTCCATGGGCCGGGTGTGCCCCACGGGTACGACCACGGGCCGCCGGATCTCTCCGGCGGCCCGTTGCCCGTTGCCGTCCCCGCGTGCCGTGTCGGCCCCTGTCAGCGCTTTCCGTCGACGGCCACGTCGGCTGCTTCGGCCGCGTCCAGCGGCAACTCGGTGCTGACCTCCGGGTCGCCCGCGTCCGCCGTGTAGTCCTGCGGCCGGGTCTCGTCGATGCCCTCGGGAGCCTTGACCGCCCTCAGGACGAAGGTCAGGGCGATCGTGACCAGGGCGTTGATCACGAAGGCGGTGAGTCCGATGTAGCCGATCTCGCCGATGCCCGGGATCTCCTGCGACGAACCGCCGAAGTGCTTCTGCGTCGGCGAGGCCACCCCGTACGCCGCGACCGTGCCGTAGACCATGCCGACCGCCCAGCCCGCGAGCAGCGCCCAGCGGTGGAACCAGCGGGTGAACAGGCCGCCCACCAGGGCGGGGAAGGTCTGCAGGATCCAGATGCCGCCAAGGAGCTGGAAGTTGATGGCGACGGTCTTGTCCATGGTGAGGACGAAGGCCAGCGCCCCCACCTTCACGAGCAGCGAGACCACCTTGGAGACCTTGGTCTCCTGCGCCGGCGTCGCGTCCGGTTTGATGAAGTCCCTGTAGATGTTGCGGGTGAACAGGTTCGCGGCCGCGATCGACATGATCGCCGCCGGCACCAGCGCCCCGATGCCGATGGCCGCGAAGGCCACGCCGGCGAACCAGGCCGGGAACATGTTCTCGAACAACTGCGGGATCGCCAGCTGCCCGTTGCTGACATCGACCCCGGCCGCGATCGCCATGAAGCCGAGCAGCGCCAGCAGGCCCAGCATCAGCGAGTACAGCGGCAGGATCGTGGTGTTGCGGCGGATCACCTCACGGCTGCGCGAGGACAGCGTCGCGGTGATCGAGTGCGGGTACATGAACAGCGCGAGCGCCGAGCCCAACGCCAGCGTGGCGTACGTCCACTGGCCCGCCTCGGCCGGCACCAGCGCACCGCGCGGCGCGCCGGTGGCCGGGTTGGTCTCGCTGTACGCCTCGCTCGCCCTGGCGAAGATGTCGTCGAAGCCGCCCAGCTTGATCGGGATGTAGATGATCGCCACCGCGATCACGAGGTAGATCAGTGTGTCCTTCACGAACGCGATCAGCGCCGGGGCCCGCAGACCCGACGAGTACGTGTACGCCGCCAGCACACCGAAGGCGATCAGCAGCGGCAGGTCCTTGACGAACCAGTTGGTGTCCTCGCCGCCGCCGACGCCCATCACGTCCAGTACGGCCTGGATACCGACCAGCTGGAGGGCGATGTACGGCATGGTCGCCAGGATGCCGGTGAGTGCCACCGCCAGCGACAGCCCCTTCGAGCCGAACCGGCCGCGCACGAAGTCGGAGGTCGTCACATAGCCGTGCTTGTGCGACACCGACCACAGCCGGGGCAGGAAGGTGAAGATCAGCGGGTAGACGAGGATGGTGTACGGCACGGCGAAGAAGCCCGCCGCGCCCGCCGCGTAGATCGCCGCCGGTACGGCCACGAAGGTGTACGCGGTGTACAGGTCGCCGCCCAGCAGGAACCAGGTGACCCAGGTGCCGAACGACCGTCCGCCCAGACCCCATTCGTCGAGGCTGTGCTCGTTCGCGGCCCTGCGCCAGCGGGCGGCCAGGAAACCCATCGCCGTGACGAGGACGAAGAAGAAGATGAAGACGGCGAGCGCCACGCCGTTCACGCCGTCGTTCATCGCTGCGCACCGCCCTTCGCCACCGCGCGGTCACGCTGGTCACGCCGCCACAGCTTGTAGGCGATCATCGTCAGCGCGGTGGAGATCAGCACCCACAGCATCTGGTACCAGTAGAAGAACGGGATGCCGATGAAGGTGGGGTCGGTCCGCGCGTACGAACCGACCCACAGCATGGCCACGAACGGTGCTGCAAGACAGACGCCGATGACGACGCGCGCGGGCGTCACCACCGGACCTCTGCTGGAATCTGGGGCTTGCGACATCGAACGACTCCGTCCCTTCGCTGATCGCCTGCGCTGCGTAACGCGCAGAGAATCTAGATCAGCGCCGGACCGGGGCGGAACCCCTCGCGGGGATTGCGTACTTAAACTCCACGGAAGGCCGACACGACGGCTCAGTCCTGCGGGCGCTTCAGCCGGGCCACGAACTTGTACCGGTCCCCCCGGTACACCGAGCGCACCCACTCCACCGGCTGCCCGCTCCGGTCCAGCGAGTGCCGGGAGAGCATCAGCATCGGCAGCCCCACATCGGTGCCGAGCAGGCCGGCCTCGCGCGGAGTTGCCAGGGAGGTCTCGATGGTCTCCTCGGCCTCCGCCAGGTGGACGTCGTACACCTCGGCTAGGGCGGTGTAGAGGGACGTGTACTTGACCAGGCTGCGGCGCAGGGCCGGGAAGCGCTTCGCGCTGAGGTGGGTGGTCTCGATGGCCATCGGCTCGCCGTTGGCCATGCGCAGCCGCTCGATGCGCAGCACCCGCCCGCCGGGGGTGATGTCGAGCAGGGAGGCGAGCCCGTCGTCGGCGGTGATGTAGCCGACGTCCAGCAGCTGCGAGGTGGGCTCCAGACCCTGCGCGCGCATGTCCTCGGTGTACGAGGTGAGTTGCAGCGCCTGCGAGACCTTGGGCTTGGCGACGAAGGTGCCCTTGCCCTGGATGCGCTCCAGGCGACCCTCGACCACCAGCTCCTGGAGCGCCTGGCGGACGGTGGTGCGCGAGGTGTCGAACTCCGCCGCCAGGGTGCGCTCGGGCGGGACCGGCGTACCGGGAGGAGCCGTTTCCGTCATGTCGAGCAGATGCTTCTTCAACCGGTAGTACTTGGGCACGCGCGCCGTACGGACCGTAGTCCCACCCTCGTTCTCCGTACTGCTGACGTCGGTGCTCATGCTCTGCCTTCCCGGCTCCGAGTGCCGAACGACCGACACGCCATCGGCCCCGGCTCACATCGTGGCACGGCCGCGGCCGGGAATGTTCCCCGTACGCTCCGTGATCCTCCCTGTATACCGCCGGGCCCGGGGTTGGTCTAGTCCACCGTGGCCGCCCGGGGGCGCGGCGGCCCGGGAGCCGCGGCACGCGGCGAGGGGCGCCGGAGGGTTCCGGTCAGATTCCCTGCCAGTCCGGCTTGCCGGCGTAGGTGTGCCGGAAGTAGTCCGCGAGCTTGAGTTCGGTCGCGGCGGCCTCGTCGACGACGACCGTGGCGTGCGGGTGCAGCTGCAGCGCGGACGCCGGGCACACCGCGGCCACCGGGCCCTCGACGGTCGCGGCGACCGCGTCGGCCTTGCCCTCACCGGTGGCGAGCAGGACCAGGTGGCGGGCCTCCAGGATGGTGCCGATGCCCTGGGTGATGACGTGGTGCGGGACCTGGCCGATGTCGTCGCCGAAGAAGCGCGCGTTGTCCACCCGGGTCTGCTCGGTCAGCGTCTTGATCCGGGTGCGCGAGGCGAGCGAGGAGCACGGCTCGTTGAACCCGATGTGCCCGTCCGTCCCGATGCCGAGCAGCTGCAGGTCGACGCCGCCTGCCTCGGCCAGTGCCCTGTCGTACGCCTCGCACGCGGCCTGTACGTCCTCGGCCGTGCCGTCGGGGCCCATGAAGGCGTCCATGCCGATGCCGAGCGGCTCCAGGACCTCGCGCCGGAGCACCGAACGGTAGGACTCGGGGTGATCGGCGGGCAGCCCCACGTACTCGTCGAGCTGGGCGATCCTCGCCCGGGAGGTGTCCACGGCAGCGGAGCGCACCTGGGCCGCCAGCGCCTCGTAGACGGGCAGGGGCGTCGAGCCGGTGGCCACGCCGAGCAGGGCGTCGGGGGTGCGCCGCAGCAGATCCGCCATGGCCCCGGCGATGAGCGCGCCGCCGGCCTCGGCGTCCCGGACGATGACAACTTCCACGCTGAGCCTGCCGATCTGGGAGGGGACCCGACTGGGACCGGCCCCGGAGAGGCACGGGGCGGCCATGTGGTTTAGACCAATCTCAATCTAACAGAGCGGGGGCCCCGCTCCCAGGCGGCCGGGGCGAGGGAGTGAAGGGGCGAAGAGCGGTGGCGCTTCCGGCGGGCGTCCGCCGTCCCGCCTCTCCTCGGCGCCCCGGGGCGGGGCGGTCGCGGCCCGCCGGCCGAAATGACCCCGGAATTCCGTTCCCGCGGCCCACTCCTGCGGGATAGGGTGCCTGATGGACGCCCGAATGTCCGCTTGACCGTTGTCCCGATCGATCGCTGTCCCGATGGTCGCGTGAGCACGTGATCGCGTGATCACGAAAAAAGACAACAACGAACAGTCTCCGACACATGGACACGGGTAGTGGTCTAGTCCACAATGCGTAACAGTGCAGCGCACGCAAGCCTGCCTTCCCCGCACAGGAAGGCGGATCGAGGACCCGGAGCTCTCTGCCCTGACTGCCCCGGATCCTCGTCCCTCGGCCGAACGGGACCGCACACCCCGCGGCCGATGTCGCTCCGGGCTGCGGTGCCGGGAGGGCTGAGGGTCCCTCTCAGGCGCCGCGGCCCGCGGGTGTCTCCGGGGGCGGTGCGACATCCCGGGTACGCTCGCTGACGTGCCCTCCATGAACGAACTCGTACACCAGCACACCGCTCTCGACGACTCCGATCTCGAGTGGCTTCACCTGCTGGTCTCGGAGTGGCAGCTGCTCTCCGACCTCTCCTTCGCCGACCTGGTCCTGTGGGTCCCCACCCGCGACGGAACCCGCTATGTCTCCGTCGCCCAGATGCGGCCCAACACCGGTCCGACCTCGTACCAGGACGACATGGTCGGTCATCTCGTCCCGCGCGGCCGGCGCCCCATGCTGGACGCGGCCCTGGACGAGGGGCGGATCGTGCGCGAGGGCGACCCGGAGTGGCGCGAGGAGGTCCCGGTCCGGGTCGAGTCCATTCCCGTACGGCGGGAGGGGCGCGTCCTCGGGGTCATCGCGCGCAATACCAACCTGCTCACGGTGCGTACCCCCAGCAGGCTGGAGCTCACCTACCTCCAGAGCGCATCCGACCTCGCGCAGATGATCGCGGCCGGTTCCTTCCCGTTCGCGAACCAGCAGCTCGACATGGACGCGCTGCCCCGGGTGGGCGACGGGCTGATCCGGCTCGACGCCGAGGGGCTCGTCCAGTACGCCTCTCCGAACGCCCTGTCCGCCTATCACCGGATGGGCCTGGCGTCCGACCTGGTCGGCCACCACCTCGGCCGCACAACCGCCGAACTGGCACCTTCCCGCGGGCCGGTGGACGAGGCGCTGGCCAAGGTCGCCAGCGGCTGGGCGCCGCGCGAGTTCGAGATCGAGGCGCCCGGCGGGGTGATCCAGTTCCGGGCGATCCCGCTCAAGCCGAAGGGAACCCGCATCGGTTCGCTGGTCCTGCTCCGGGACGTCACCGAACTTCGCCACCGTGAACGGGAGTTGATTACCAAGGACGCGACCATCCGGGAGATCCACCACCGGGTGAAGAACAACCTCCAGACGGTGGCGGCACTGCTGCGCCTCCAGGCCCGGCGGATCGGCTCCGAGCGCGGCCGCGCGGCGCTGGAGGAGGCGGTGCGCCGGGTCGGTTCCATCGCGATCGTGCACGAGACGCTCTCCCAGAACCTGGACGAGCGGGTGGAGTTCGACGAGATCGCCGACCGCGTCCTGGCGATGGTCGCCGAGATCTCGCCGGGCAAGGTCACCGGCCGGCGCACCGGCCGCTTCGGCATACTCGACGCGGAGGTCGCCACCCCGCTGTCCATGGTGCTGACGGAGGTTCTGCAGAACGCCCTGGAGCACGGCTTCCGCGAGGGCGACACGGGCACGGTCGAGGTGACGGCGGTCCGCGGCGGCACCACCAAGGAGGCCCGCCTGCTGGTCACCGTCCAGGACGACGGCGTCGGCCTGCCCGAGGACTTCGACCCGCACACCGGTGGAAACCTGGGGCTGCACATCGTACGGACCCTGGTCGAGGGCGAGTTGGGCGGCACCTTCGACATGGTCCCGGCCCCGGACGGGGGAACGCGGGTGATCCTGGACGTGCCGGTGGCCGTGGACAAGTGACGGCGAGTGACGTGCGTGATGTCGGTGGGCAGCGAAGAGCCCCGGACGGCTGACCGTCCGGGGCTCTTGCCTGACTGTTGGGTTCCCCTCCGGCTCGAAGTGGGCCGAGAACTCGGGGGAGCACCGGGGAACTGCGTGCTGCGGCTCGGGGGCGGGAGATGCGTACGCGCTGTACGCGCCGCCAAGCTCAGGCTGTCAGCAGGGGTGGATTGTCAGGCGGAGGCCTGACGGGCCCGGTTGCGGGCGGCGCGGCGCTTCATTGCGCGGCGCTCGTCCTCGCTGAGACCACCCCAGACGCCGGAGTCCTGACCGGACTCGAGTGCCCACTGAAGGCAGCTCTCGATCACCGGACAGCGACGGCAGACGGCCTTGGCTTCCTCGATCTGCAGCAGCGCAGGACCGGTGTTGCCGATGGGGAAGAAGAGCTCGGGGTCTTCCTCGCGGCAAACGGCGTTGTGACGCCAGTCCATGGCTGCTACCTCTCCTTGGTATGAACTACATGTGGCTTGTGAATGTGAACGCTTTCACGAATCCCTCAACAAGGGAAGGGCCGACCGCCAGATCGCCTGGCGCGGTCCTTGGGTTTGAAGAGGGGTTCCGGTGATCTGTGGAGGCCGGTGTTGCGGGCCGTCCCGATCGCCATGTAGAGACTCGCAAACCTCGGCGGCGGATACAACCCCTTCCGGAAAGTTTTTTTTGATTCATCGGTGTCGACTAGGTCACAGCCGTACTTCCATGGGGTGGATCCTGGCCTAAACGTTCGAGTGAAAGGACTTTAGCGTTTTCCGCTCACACAATCACACGCAGTGCACGGCGAACGCCTGTGAACGTCACACTGGTTCGCAGTCCGAGGTGGTCGCCGTCCATCTGGAGGGGCAGTGGCACCTTCGAATGCAAGGTGAACTGGGTCAGATCATGCCCCGCGACCACATGCCGGCCCTGGGGTCCGCGCTCGGGGGACGAAGTGAGCAACTGGGTGCCATACCGGGCAACGGCGAGGGTGGACAGCCGCTTCAGGCCGAAGATGTCGAGGCCGTTATCGAACGAGGCCTTAGGTGACGCGTAGATCGGGCGATTGCCGAGAAACGTCCACGGGGAAGCATTCGAGACTATGGAGAGAACCAGATCCGTGACCGGCTCCTCGCCCGGCTGCTCGAGCGTTATCACACCACTGCGGCGATGCGGCTCACCGATCAGCTGACGCACGACCTGACGCATGTACAACGCGTGAGTGGACTTCCTGCCGCGCTCCCGGTGCTGCTCCACCCGGCCGACCACGCCGGCGTCGAAGCCCAGCCCCGCGTTGAAGGTGAACCAGCGGGCCGGCACGCCTTCGTCGTCCGTTCCCGGTGTGCCCGACGTCAGGCCCAGGCCGACGGTGCGTTCGCGGCCCTCGCGCAGCGCGTCCAGCAGCGCGCCGGTGGCCTCCACGGGGTGGTTGGGCAGATCCAGGGCGCGGGCGAAGACATTGGTGGAGCCGCCGGGGACCACGGCGAAGCCCGGCAGGTGCTCCGGGTCGGGACCGGCGTGCAGCAGGCCGTTGACGACCTCGTTGACCGTGCCGTCGCCGCCGAGGGCCACCACCAGGTCGATGTCGTCGCTCTCCGCCGCCTGCCGGCCCAGGTCGCGCGCGTGGCCGCGGTACTCGGTGGTGACCGCCTCCAGCTTCATCTCGCTGGCGAGGGCGTGGATCAGCACATCGCGCGTGCGCGCACTTGTGGTGGTTGCCGCCGGGTTGACCACGAGAAGTGCACGCATGCGATGCAGGGTACCTACTGGGTGGTACCAGGGCCCAGGCCGAGGCGAGGCCGCGAGCGGAATCAGGGAGGGGACCAGGGGTGCGGCAGGGTGCCACCAGGGACGTGATCAGGGACGGGCCCGGGACCGAACGGAACGGAGTCGGGGGGAGAGCCGGGGACGGAGTCAGGGGCGGCACGGGCGCGGGAGGGGGCGTGAACCTCCCCACGGGGGCGCGCGGGGGAGGGCTACCCTTCAGGGGTGAGCAGCGAGCAGACCCCCACCACCGCCCCGGACACCGCCGGACCCCGCCCGCGCCGCCTGACGTACGCCGCGGGGCTCGCCGCCCTGGAAGGGCTGGCCCTGCTGGCCGGCGGGGTCTGGATACTGTTCCTCGGGCTCACGGGCGAGCCGGACGACCGGCAGCAGGCCGTCACCGGCGGAGTGACGCTGGCGGTCCTCGCCCTGCTGCCACTGCTCGCCGCGCGCGGGCTGCTCGGCCGTCGCGGCTGGAGCCGCGGCCCGGCCGTCATCACCCAGCTCCTGGCCCTGCCGGTGGCCTACAACCTGCTGCAGTCCGACAGCGCGGCCATCCCGGCGGGGATCGCGCTCGCGGTGGTGGCCGTCACGGCTCTGGTACTGCTGCTGAACCCCGAGACGACCCGGGCCCTCGGTATCCGGGGGCCCGGCGACGCCGGGAAGTAGCGCCGCACGCTCCACGGCCCGGGGCGGCGGGTCACCCCGGGCGCATTGCACGGCCCGGGCCGCCTCTGGGGGCTCACTCCTCCACGAGCAGCTTCTCCCGCAGCTGGGCCAGCGTGCGGGCCAGCAGCCGGGAGACGTGCATCTGCGAGATGCCGACCTCCTGGGCGATCTGCGACTGGGTCATGTTGCCGAAGAAGCGCAGCAGCAGAATCCGCTTCTCGCGCGGAGGCAGGTCCTCGAGCAGGGGCTTCAGCGACTCGCGGTACTCCACGCCCTCCAGCGCCTCGTCCTCCGCGCCCAGGGTGTCCGCGACCGCCGGGGACTCGTCGTCGGTGTCGGGAACGTCCAGGGACAGCGTGGAGTACGCGTTGGCGGACTCCAGGCCCTCCAGGACCTCCTCCTCGGAGATCGCCAGCCTCTCGGCGAGTTCGTGGACGGTGGGGGAGCGGCCGTGCTGCTGCGAGAGCTCGGCCGTGGCCGTCGTCAGCGCCAGCCGCAGCTCCTGCAGCCTGCGCGGTACGCGTACCGCCCAGCCCTTGTCCCGGAAGTGCCGCTTGATCTCGCCGACGACCGTCGGGGTCGCGTACGTCGAGAACTCCACGCCACGGTCGGGGTCGAAACGGTCGACCGACTTGATCAGGCCGATGGTGGCGACCTGTGTCAGGTCGTCCAGCGGCTCCCCGCGGTTACGGAAACGGCGCGCGAGGTGCTCGACCAGCGGCAGATGCATGCGGACCAGCCGGTTGCGCAGTTCCGCGTACTCCGGACTGCCGTCCTGCAGCGTGCGCAGCTCGAGGAACAAGGCACGCGCACCGCTGCGGTCCTGCGGGTCCCGCTGTGCGCCGTGCGTCCCGGGGGTGTCCGGTGCGCGCCGGGCGCCCTCGGTGCCCGGCGTCCGCGGCACCTCGCTCTCGGCGTGTCGCTCGTGCTCGTTCATCGTCCCGCCCGTCGCCCTTCCCCGAGCGCTCGCCTCGTCCCCCACCGGCTTCGCACGTACCCGGTCTTCCCCGTGGCCGGGGGAGACGGCGGGCCGACCGGCCTCAGGCATGCTCCGCGCGGCGGCGTCGTACTGCCCGCCGTCCGGAGCGCCGGCCACCGCGGAGTCGTCCTCCGGATGCGGCCGGGCCTGTTCCGGGATGGCGTCGATGCCGTCGATGCCGCCCGGCATCCGCTCGGCCGGCAGTTCGCGTGTGCCGCGTTCCTCGTCCCGCACCGGCCCGTCCTCGTTCCTCACGCCGGCCCGGGTCCCGCGCCGCGCTGTTTGTAGAGGCTGATCGAAACGGTTTTGTCCTCGTCCACGGCGGAGGAGACCTTGCCCGCGAGAGCGGACAGCACGGTCCACGCGAAGGTGTCACGCGAAGGCGCGTGACCGTCCGTGGTGGGCGCCGAGACGGTGACCTCGAGCGAGTCGTCGACGAGGCGGAAGACGCAACTGAGCACCGAACCCGGCACGGCCTGCTGAAGCAGGATCGCGCAGGCCTCGTCGACCGCGATGCGCAGGTCCTCGATCTCGTCGAGGGTGAAGTCCAAACGGGCCGCGAGGCCGGCCGTGGCCGTACGCAGCACCGACAGGTAGGCACCCGCGGCCGGCAGCCGGACTTCCACGAAGTCCTGGGTCGCGGGCTCGCCTGCGATCTGGGACACCCTCACCTCCAAGGTGGTACAAGCGTTCAGGATCGGGGTCGCCCCCGGACAACGCGATATGTGGTTCAGCGGTGACGCTACCGCGCTCCGTATGGTCCTGTCCCCGGGACCCCGACCTCACGCTGTCACTCATAGTAAAACTACGGGTACGTTCCGTGGCTAGGGGTCTGCGGGCCCGAGGGGGAAGAGCGCGCGCCGCATTGACGTACCCAGACGTCGGACGGTCGAACCGTCCGGCGCCGGAGTCCTCCCGGGCCACGTCGGAAGACATCGGGATGCCCTTGCTCACGCGCCCCTGCTCAGGGGAAGGGACGCCCGGTGACCACGGCCGCGACCGTGCTCCCGCGCGGGAACGCGTTCTCCTCCACCAGGGCGACAAGGGCGTAAAGCAACTTGGCGACATAGACACGTTCGACGGGCACGCCGTGACGGCGCTCGAAGTCCGCGGCGAACGCGTCGAGTTCCGGGGCCGTACGCGCGTAGCCGCCGAAGTGGAAGCGGTCGTCCAGGCTCCAGTCGCCGCGCGGACCACCGAACGCCTCGGCCTGCAGCCCCTGTATCCCGGCGGTCAGGAAGCCGCCCCTGAGCACCGGAACGCCCAGCGCGCGCTTGCCGGAGCCGAGTCCGGCGGCCAGGCCGGCGAGCGTCCCGCCGGTGCCGCACGCCACCGCGACCACGTCCGCCCGCCCCGCCAGCTCCTCTCCGAGCGCACGGCAGCCGCGCACGGCGGCGGCGTTGCTGCCGCCCTCGGGGACGACGTACGCGTCCTCGGCGTCCGCGTCGCGCAGTACGGCGGCGAGCGTCTCCGGCGTGGTCTTGCGGCGGTAGGTCGCCCGGTCGACGAAGTGCAGCCGCATGCCGTCGGCCGCGCACCGGGCCAACGAGGCGTTGCGGGGGCGGCCGGCGAGTTCCTGGCCGCGCACTACGCCGACCGTGGGCAGCCCGAGCAGCCGTCCGGCGGCGGCGGTGGCCCGCAGGTGGTTGGAGTAGGCGCCGCCGAAGGTGAGCACCGTCCGTCCGGTCGCCGCCGACAGGTTCGGCGCGAGTTTGCGCCATTTGTTTCCGATCAGCTCCGGGTGGATCAGATCGTCCCGCTTCAGCACCAGCCGGACGCCGCGCCGCTCGAACCGCTCGTCCACGACGTCCTGCACCGGCGAGGGCAGCCGGGGACGCAGACCCGCGAGACCTCCGGGACCGGCGGGGGTGACGAAGGTTACGGAGGTCAGGGCGGTGGAGGCGGCGGGTCCGGGGCCGGGACGGGTGCCTGGCGTCGGGCCGGTGTCGGGATCGGGGTCGGGGGTGTCCGGGCTGGTCACCGGACCATTGTCACCCGGCGGGAGCGACGGGACACCGGGTGGGGCGGGCGCCGGGCGGGCAGAGTGGGCATGGCCGGATTTCGCCGTTGCCGGCCGGGCTCCGGACGAACGCGTGGTCGATGCGCACCGTCGGACCGAACTGTCGCTCGGGGACGGCGCCCCGGCGCCGGGGCGGTGCCCGCGCCGCCCCGGCGGCGGACGGGGGTGATCAGGGACGGGCCGCCCCGAAGACACCGCAGGGCGGCCACCGGGTCGCAGATCGCGCGGCCCGGCGACGAGGCGGGGAGAACGGGAGGATCGGGGCGCCCTTGAGCCGGCGGACGATGTCCCACGCGGTGTGCAGCAGCCGGCCGATGCCGATGGACGTCCGCGGATCCAGGCCGCGGAACGCGACGCAGGCCACCAGTGCGGCCAAGGCGAACTCCCGGCCGCCCGAGCCGCCCCCGTCGAGGCGGGCGGCGCCCGCACCGGCGAGCATGACGGTGTTCGGACGCCGCCGGTGCGGTCCCGGCCCTCTCCCCCGCGCCGCGTGTGCCCGGGTGCGTCACTTGAGCCGGTCGCGGATCCGCTTCCGCATCGACGCCATCGTGAACCCGCGTGGGTCCACCTTTCCGGGCTGCCACTCCAGGTGCCCGATCACCGACCGCTCGTTCCAGCCGTGGCGGCGGCAGACCGCGGCGGCGGCTCTCTCGACGGCCTCCAGCTGCGCCGCGGGCCAGGGATCCTTCCCGTCGCCCAGGTTCTCGCACTCGAAGCCGTAGAAGTACCGGTTGCCGTCGGTGTTCTGCTCGTTGTCCGAGGGCAGCCCCTTTTCCGCGATCACCGCGCGCAGGACGTCGTCGTCGCCCAGGCCGGCGTGGTTGGCACGGCCGTAGCCGACGAGGTGGACCTTGCCGTCCTTGGTGATGACGCCGTGGCACAGCGGTCCCGGCAGGCCCGCGTAGCCCTTGCGGCACAGCTCCACGGTCCGGGCGCCGCCCCGGGTGACCGTGTGATGGATCATCACGCCGTGCACCGGCCCCCACGGGCCCTTGTGGTTGCGGTTGTGGTCGCGCCAGTCGCCGACCTCGACGACCGTGAGACCCTCCGCCTTCAGGGCGCTCAGGAACGCGCTCGCGGACATGGGTGGGGCCATGGCCGCCCTCCTTCTCGCAGCGCGACGGCCGCCGGTCGCAGCCGCCTCGTACCGGTGCTTGTACCTATACGGAGCGAGCGCAACCAATTGTTCGGGCCCTGTACGAGCCGATCCGGACAATGTCCGGCCACGGGGCCGCCGCTGAACGGAATCCCCATGAATGCCCACACAGCTGAAGATCCATTCCCGCTCATTCGGGTAATACCGCGGACACGTTTCGTGAGGAAGGCTTTGCCGCGGAGACCGACGCCCGGCACGGATGGGCACCGGTCACAACTGGGAGGGCAATTCCTTATGTCGGTAGGCGAAGAGGTCCGCACCGAGCAGACCCGGCAGCAGCAGAGTCTCGGCACGGCCGCGGCGCGGAACCTGGCCACCACCACCAAGTCCGTACCGCAGATGCAGGAGATCAGCTCGCGCTGGCTGCTGCGCATGCTGCCCTGGGTGGACGTGCAGGGCGGTACGTACCGGGTGAACCGGCGGCTGACGTACGCCGTCGGCGACGGACGCGTGACGTTCGTGAAGACCGGTGACCGCGTCGAGGTCATCCCGGCCGAGCTGGGCGAGCTGCCGGCCCTGCGGTCGTACGAGGACGAGGAGGTGCTCTCGGAGCTGGCCTCCCGCTGCCGGCAGCGGGAGATCGAGGCAGGCCAGGTGATCGCCTCGTTCGGCAGCCCGGCCGACGAGGTGTTCCTGCTGGCGCACGGCAGGGTCGAGAAGGTCGGCACCGGCCCCTACGGCGACGACGAGTCCCTCGGAGTCCTCGCCGACGGCGCCTACTTCGGCGACCAGGCGCTGCTGGACGACGGCGCCATCTGGGAGTACACCACCCGCACCCTGACCGCCTGCACCGTGCTCGTGCTGCCGCGGGACGCCGTCCAGCAGGTCGCCGAGCGGGCCGAGACACTGAGCGAACACCTCCAGCAGCAGCGCTCGGCCCCCGGCCGGCGCACCAACAAGTACGGCGAGCAGGAGATCGACCTCGCGGCCGACCACAGCGGCGAACCCGACATTCCGCACACCTTCGTCGACTACGAGGCCAGGCCCCGCGAGTACGAACTGAGCATCGCCCAGACCGTGCTGCGCATCCACTCCCGCGTGGCCGACCTCTACAACCAGCCCATGAACCAGACGGAGCAGCAGATCCGGCTGACCGTCGAGGCGTTGAAGGAGCGCCAGGAGCACGAACTCGTCAACAACCGCGGCTTCGGCCTGCTGCACAACTGCGAGTACGACCAGCGGATCCAGCCGCACGACGGCGTACCCACCCCCGACGACCTGGACGAGCTGCTCAGCAGGCGGCGCGGCACCAAGCTGCTCCTCGCCCATCCGCGCGCGATCTCGGCCATCGGCCGCGAGCTCAACAAACGCGGGCTGGTGCCGGAGACCATCGACATGGCCGGCAACCGCATTCCCACCTGGCGGGGCGTCCCCATCTTCCCGTGCAACAAGATCCCGGTGACCGAGGAACGCACGACCTCCATCATCGCCCTGCGTACCGGCGAGGAGGAGCAGGGCGTCATCGGCCTGCGGGCCTCCGGCATCCCGGACGAGATCGAGCCGAGCCTGTCCGTACGGTTCATGGGCGTCAACGAACAGGCCGTCATCAAGTACCTCGTCACGGCCTACTACTCGGCCGCGGTCCTGGTGCCGGACGCGCTCGGCGTCCTGGAGAACGTCGAGATCGGCCGCTGGCGGTGACCTTCCGGGATCTCTCGGCCCGCACACCGTGTCCTCGCCCACCCGGGCGGGTGCACCCTGGGGGCGCACGCGCGACACCGGCGGAAGCGCCACCTCCGCTCATCCTCCGAGACGGGGCCAGGGGTGAGTCCATGACCGAACCCGAGACGGAGGGCGTGCACCCTCCCGTCGAGGGCCACGAGGCGACGATTCTGCTCGAGCGGGCGCGGGCCGAGGTCCATCCGGTGCTGCGGGCCGCCATCGGCTCGCTGCCCGGCCCGCTGCGCCGGATCGCCCGCTACCACTTCGGCTGGGAGCACGCGGACGGCACCCCGGCCGCCGGCGGTTCCGGCAAGGCGATCCGTCCCGCACTGGTGCTCGCCGCGGCCTCCGCCCTCGGCGGCCCCGCGGCACGGGCGACGGCCGTCCGGGCGGCCGCCGCAGTGGAACTGGTCCACAACTTCACGTTGCTGCACGACGACGTGATGGACCGGGACACCACCCGGCGCCACCGGCCCACCGCGTGGACCGTGTTCGGCGACGCCGACGCGATCCTCGCCGGGGACGCCCTCCACGCCCTCGCCCTGCGGCTGCTCGCGGAGGATCCGCACCCGTCGGCCCCGGCCGCGGTGGCCCGGCTCGCGGACTGCGTCGTGGAACTGTGCGCGGGGCAGCAGGTGGACACAGCCATGGAAGGGCGCGCCCCCGGCGAGGTCACCCTCGACGAGACGCTGTCCATGGCCGAGGCGAAAACGGGCGCGCTGCTCGGCTGCGCCTGTGCGCTCGGCGCGCTGTACGCGGACGCCGGGGCGGCGGACGTGGTGGCACTGGACGCGTTCGGCCGTGAGGCGGGGCTGGCCTTCCAGCTGATCGACGACGTGATCGGCATATGGGGAGACCCGCGGCGTACCGGCAAGCCGGCCGGTGCGGATCTGGCCGCCCGCAAGAAGTCCCTGCCCGTGGTCGCCGCGCTCACCTCCGGCACCCCGGCGGCCTCCGAACTCGCCGCGCTGTACGCGGCCCCGCACGCCGAGGAGGACCTGGAGCACATCGCCCTGACCGTGGAACGGGCGGGCGGCCGCGACTGGGCGCAGGCCCAGGCGGCCGACCGCATGGCCCGGGTGATGCAGGAACTCGCCCGCGCGGTGCCGGACCCGGAGGCGGCGGGCGGACTGCTGGCCCTCGCCGAGTTCGTGACACGGCGCACCACGTAGGCAGGGCGGCTCGAGAGTGGCTCGGGACACCGGGCCACCGGGACACGGTGCCGTGCGGGCCCCACCCGTACGGCACCGTGTTTCCGGCTCGGCGCGCGCCCGTCTTCGCCCTCCCGTCGGGCGTCGCCGTCCCGGTAGGGTCAACCCCCTTATTGCACAAGAGGGTTGAGGAGAAGGGGCGGACATGGGTGTGGCGATCCGGACGGCTGGGGACGGGGACCGGGAGCTGGTGGTCCGGCTCCTGGACGAGGCGTTCCGGGACGACCCGGTGAGCGGCTGGGTCTTCCCGGGCGCCGAGTACCGCCGTACGACGCACCACAGGCTGATGGGAGCCTTCACCGACATCGTGCTTGCCGCGGGACGCGTCGATGTCACGGAGGACGGCTCGGCGTGCGCGCTGTGGATGTCGATGCAGGCCGACGACCACGGCGGCGGGGACCCGGCGGACGACGAAGGTCCCGCGCAGGTACGCCGGGCCGTCGACCCGGAGAACGAGCGGGTGGAGATGATCGGCCGGCTGACGGCGGGCGTCCATCCCACCGGGCGGGCCCACGAGTACCTGTGGATGATCGGCGTGGCGCCCGGCCGGCAGGGCGAGGGACTCGGCACCGCACTCATCGGTTCGGTCCTCGACCGCTGCGACCGCGAGGGGCGGCCGGCCTACCTGGAGGCGAGCAGTGTCCGCAGCCGTCTGCTGTACGAACGTCTCGGCTTCGCCCCGGCCGGTGAGCCCCTGCCGCTCCCGGACGGCCCTCACATGTGGCCGATGTGGCGCGAACCCCGCACCCCGTGACCGGCCGGTGCCCCGCCCGCGTCTGCCCGGCCCGACTGAACCCGGTCGGGCCGGTTTTCCGTCCCGTCGGGGACGTTCGGCCCGGGCTGCCGGCGTGCGTCCCCGCTTCACCGGCCTCGCGAGGGCCGGTCGGCGGGGACTGCCGGGGGCGACATGAGCACAGCGGCGCGCGACAACGGGACGGCAGGCCGCCCGGGGGCAGGCGGCGGGGCGGAGGACAGGGAGATCGCGGCGGCCGGGCATGCCGATCTGTCCGCGGACACGCTCACGCTGGTGGAGGCCGCGTTCCGGGAGCGGCTGGAGCAACTGGAGCGGCTGGAGCAACTGGAGCGGCTGGAGCAACTGGAGCGGCTGGAGGGGCCCGTCGGGCGGGGGCGGTCGGCCGTGGTGCGCTGCGGTGCGGGAGCGCCGCCGGCGTTCGGCCGGGCGGCGAGTGCGTCGGGCCGCCGCCCGGCCGTGGTCGTCCCCACGCACAACGGCGTCCCCGCCATGCCGCGCCGGCCTGACCGGATGGCCGCCGGTGAACTGCTGAACCTCGCCGACCAGGCGCGGCTCCTGCCGTACGACCCGACCCACCGGGACTCCTGCGTCGGCGCGGACGAGCGGATGACCGCCACCAGCGGCCTGCTCCTGGCGGTCTGGGACGGGATCCCGTCCAACGGCAGGGACGCCACCGCCCACCTGGTGACGTACGCCCGCGCCCGGGGCGTCCCGGTGGAGATCGTGTGGCCCGCGGGCGCCGAACGCGGGACCGGGGCGGCCCCGCCCGCCGTACCCGCCGGGCCGCCCGTCCGGGAGCCCGCCGAGCCGCCCGCGCCCCGGTACGAGACCCTGCGATGACGACGCCCACCGCCCGCTATTCCCGAGCCGGTGCCTCCGGCTTCTCCGGCACGATCGTCGCCACGATCCGGTCCACGAGCCCGTCCGGCACGTTCACCCCGGGCAGTACGCCGTCCAGGACGCCCGGCAGCGTCAGGTGCTCCAGGATGAGCCCGAGCATGGCCAGGTACAGCACCGCCACGGTCTCGTCGCCGCCCGGAAGCCCGGCGGCCCGCTGGAACTCCATGCCCTCCACGAGGTCGCCACGGACCGAGGCGGTGTAGGAGGCGAGCAGCTCGGGGCGCCGGGTGGCCTCCAGCCGCATCTCCAGCAGGGCCAGCCAGCCCGTGCGGTCACCGGTCGCACGGGCCATCAGGTCGTGCATGAACGCGGTGACCAGTGAGCGGTCCCGCGGCCGGGTCAGCAGCTCGGCGACGACGGCCGGGTCGGGTGCGAGCCGTACGTGCAGCCGGGAGTCGATCTGGCGCAGCAGGTCGTCCCGCCCGCCGAAGTAGTTGGAGGCGGTGCCCACCGGCACCCCGGCCTGCGCGTCCACCGCGCGGAACGTCAGTCCCCGGGCCCCTTCGCGGGCGAGCACCTCGACCCCGGCGTCGACCAGGGCCGTACGGCGTTCAGGGTTGGCGGCCATGCGGATTTTCCTTCCTCACGTGTCTCGATCTCCGGTCCGCGTCCGTAAATCCCTTGCAACCACTACAAGTGAAGTACTACAAATGAAGTGGTTCACGGACGAGGCAGCCTACGGAAAGAGACCGCGTTGCGAAAGCTCACCTACTTCATCGCCTGCTCCATCGACGGCTTCATCGGGGACCCGGAGGGCGACGCGTCGGCGATGATGCGCTTCGTCGACGAGGAGTTCCTCGCGTTCCTCAAGGCGGAGTACCCGGAGACCCTCCCCACCCACGGCCGCCGCCCGCTCGGCATCGACGACCTGCCGAACCAGCGGTTCGACACGATCCTCCAGGGCCGCGCAAGCTATGACATCGCCCTGAAGGAGGGCATCACCAGCCCGTACGCCCACCTGCGCGAGTACGTCGCCTCGCGCACGCTGAAGGAGTCGCCCGACCCGAACGTCGAGATCATCGCCGACGATCCGGTGGGCCGGGTCCGGAAGCTGAAGGCCGAGGACGGCCCGCTCGGCATCTACCTGTGCGGGGGCTCCGTGCTCGCCGGTGAACTGCTCGACGAGATCGACGAGCTGGTCATCAAGACGTACCCGATCGTGCAGGGCGCCGGCATGCCGATGTTCGGCGCGGGCTTCTCGGTGACGGAGTTCGCCCTCGGGTCGGTGCGTACGTTCACGAACGGGGTGCTGGTGCGCACGTACAGCAGGGAGCGCTGAACCCGGCGCCGGCCCGGTGCAGGGGCTTCCTCCGAGCGTGGGCGAAGTCGCCACGACCGAGCAGCCGCGCACCAGGAATACCGGCGGGAGTCATGCGCGTGTCATGACGACGCAGGCTGTCGGTGCGCGGGCGGCCGCCGCGGGCGGCTTCGCCCCTGCCCGCCGTCGCCGAAGACGCCCGCACCCGGCCGTCACAGGGCGCCGGACGGCGGTCTGTGGACCGGGTGCGGACAGGAAGACCAGGCGACCAAAGAAATCGCAGGTCAAGCAGCATGATCGAAGATCAGGCCTTCTTCGTCTCCCAGAAGATCTTGTCGATCTGGGCGATGTAGTCCAGTGCCTTCTGGCCGGTGGCCGGGTCGGTCGAGCCCTTGGCGGCAGACAGGGCCTTCAGGGTGTCGTTGACCAGCTGGTGCAGCTCCGGGTACTTCTCGAAGTGCGGGGGCTTGAAGTAGTCGCTCCACAGGACGGAGACGTGGTGCTTCGCCAGTTCGGCGCGCTGCTCCTTGATGACCGTGGCGCGGGCCTGGAAGTGGGCGTCGTCGTTGCCGGCCATCTTCTCCTGGACGGCCTTGACCGACTCTGCCTCGATGCGGGCCTGGGCCGGGTCGTACACGCCGCAGGGCAGGTCGCAGTGGGCGCTGACCTTGACCTTGGGGGCAAACAGGCGGGAAAGCATGGAGCAATCCTTCCTCGTGATCGTCTTCTCACAGGGGACATTACTCCGTGGAGGAGTGGTTTTCTCGAGTGCCCCCGGGGGCTTAGGACAAAAGTCCGGGGTCAGACTGGGACCGGTGGAGGAAGAACCGGGGAGGTGCCGGGTGATGCCGGAGCTGTCGCAGGACGCCGAGCGGGCGGGGGCGCCGCTGCCCTTCGGGGTGGCCGAGGTGACGGGGCCGTCCATGGTGCCCACGCTGCACCACGGGGACCGGCTCCTGGTGCATTACGGGGCCCGGATCAGGCCGGGGTCCGTGATCGTGCTGCGGCACCCGTTCCAGCAGGATCTGCTCGTGGTCAAGCGGGCCGCCGAGCGGCGGGAGGGCGGCTGGTGGGTGCTGGGGGACAACCGGTACGCCGGCGGTGACAGCACCGACTACGGGGTGGTGCCCGACGGGCTGGTGCTCGGCCGGGTCCGCCTGCGCTACCGGCCGCGCACACCGGCTCAGCGCTCGCCGCTGGCCGTGCTGGGCTGGGCGCTGTCGGCGGCCCGGCCGGTGTTCTCCGTCCGCTCGGCCTCCAGGCGCTTGCGGGCGCGGTAGGCGGCCACGTTGGCGCGGGTGGCGCAGCGGTCCGAGCAGTAGCGCCGGGAGCGGTTGGTCGAGGTGTCGAGATAGGCGTTGCGGCAGGGCGGCGCCTCGCACAGGCCGAGGCGGTCCACGCCGTACTCGGTGAGGTGGAAGGCCAGACCCATCGCGGCGATGGCGGCGTAGCCGGCGGTCGGGTTGGACGGGTGGTCCGCCAGGTGCATGTGCCACAGCGGGCGGCCGTCGTCGTCGCGGTGGTCGTGCCCGGAGATCTGCGGGCTCACCGGGAACTCCAGCAGCAGTGAGTTCAGCAGATCGACGCCGAGGGTCTCGTCGCCCGCGTCCGCCGCCTCGAAGACCGCGCGCAGGCGGGCCCTGACGGAACGGAACCGGGTCACGTCCGCCTCGGTCGCGCGCCGCGCCGCGGACTGGTTGGCGCCGAACAGGTCGCGGACGGCCTCCACCGAAGTCAGGGTGTCCGTACCCCGGGTCGGCTCCTCGGTGTTGACGAGACGCAGGGCGTAGTCCGAGTAATAGGCCAGTTCCACTTGTAGTCCTTACGCGGGAGGTCTATGGTCGTGTCTGCGGTCGAGTAACAGGTGATCGCGCTTAAAGGGTATTACGTTTCGCGGATGCGGGAGGGGCTGCATGACGGACACGAAGGCCGGTGCGACGACGATCAAGGCCGCGGCGACAGCCGACTGGCAGGCCTGGCAGGAGAGCTGGGACCGCCAGCAGGAGTGGTACATGCCCGACCGCGAGGAGCGGTTCCGGGTCATGCTCGACATGGTGGAGGCCGTCGTCGGCGGCTCCCCGCGCGTCCTGGACCTCGCCTGTGGCACGGGGACCATCACCGCCCGGCTGCTCACCCGGTTCCCGGACGCCACCAGCACCGGCGTCGACCTGGACCCGGCGCTGCTCACCATCGCCGAGGGCACCTTCGCGGGCGACGAGCGGGTCACCTTCGTCACGGCCGACCTCAAGGATCCCGACTGGCCCGACCGGCTTCCCCATGACTCCTACGACGCCGTACTGACCGCGACCGCCCTCCACTGGCTGCACAGCGAACCCCTCGCGGACCTCTACGGACAGGTCGCGGAGCTGGTCCGTGACGGCGGTGTCTTCATGAACGCGGACCACATGATCGACGAGACGACCCCCCGGATCAACGCGGCCGAGCGCGCCCAGCGCCACGCGCGCATGGACCGGACCAGGCGGAACGGCGCCCTCGACTGGGCCGAATGGTGGAAGGCCGCGGCCCAGGACCCCGTCCTCGCCGAGCCCACCGCCCGCCGCTTCGAGATCTACGGCGAGCACGCCGACGGCGACATGCCGTCCGCCGCGCGGCACGCGCGCGTGCTGCGCGAAAAGGGGTTCGCCGAGGCCCGCCCGGTGTGGTGCTCGCCCTCGGACACCCTGCTGCTCGCGGTGAAGTGAGGCTCGCCGCACGAGGCGCACGAGGCGCACGACGTGCACGACGGAGGGGCGGTACGGAGATCATCCGTACCGCCCCTCCGTCCTCGCGCGTTCCCGTGGGCTGTCAGAGCACCTTGGACAGGAACGACTTCGTCCGCTCGTGCTGCGGGTCGGTCAGCACGTCCCGCGGGCGGCCGGACTCGACCACCACGCCGTCGTCCATGAAGACCAGGCTGTCGCCCACCTCGCGGGCGAAGCCCATCTCGTGGGTGACGACGACCATCGTCATGCCCGACTCGGCCAGGTCGCGCATGACGTCGAGGACGTCACCGACCAGCTCCGGGTCGAGGGCCGAGGTCGGCTCGTCGAACAGCATCAGCTTCGGGTCCATGGCGAGCGCCCGCGCGATCGCCACCCGCTGCTGCTGGCCGCCGGAGAGCTGCGAAGGGTAGCTCCCGGCCTTGTCGGCCAGGCCCACGCGCTCCAGCAACTGCCCCGCGCGCTCCCTGGCCTGCGCCCTGCTCACGCCCTTGACCTGTACCGGCGCCTCGATGACGTTCTCCAGCGCGGTCATGTGCGGGAACAGGTTGAAGCGCTGGAAGACCATGCCGATGTCCCGGCGCTTCAGCGCGACCTCGCTGTCCTTGAGCTCGTACAGCTTGTCGCCCTTCTGGCGGTAGCCGACCAGCTCCCCGTCGACGTACAGACGTCCCGCGTTGACCTTCTCGAGGTGGTTGATACACCTCAGGAAGGTGGACTTGCCGGAGCCGGAGGGACCGATGAGGCAGAACACCTCGCCGGACTTCACCTCCAGGTCGATGCCCTTGAGGACCTCCACGGGGCCGAAGGACTTGTGGACGCCCTCGGCCTTGACCATGGCGGGGGAGGACTGGTTCATGCCGCGACTCCCTTCGGGCGGCGCGTGGGAAGGACCGCGGCCTTGAAGCGCTGCAGCGGTGTCAAAGGCAGGGAGCGGCTCGAACCGCGGGCGTAGTACCGCTCGACGTAGTACTGCCCGACGCTCAGGATCGAGGTCATGATCAGGTACCAGGCGGCGGCCAGGAAGTACATCTCCACCGGCGAGCCCGCGTTCTGGCCGATGTCCTGCGCCTCCTTGAAGAGGTCGTAGAACTGCACCGCCGAGACGAGTGAGGTCGTCTTCAGCATGTTGATCACTTCGTTGCCGGTCGGCGGCACGATGACGCGCATGGCCTGCGGGATGACGATCCGGCGGAGCGTCTTCGTGTGGCTCATGCCCAGGGCGTGCGACGCCTCGGTCTGTCCCTCGTCGACCGAGAGCAGTCCGGCGCGGCAGATCTCGGCCATGTAGGCGGCCTCGTTGAGGCCCAGGCCGAGCAGCGCCGCCAGCAGCGGCGTCATGAAGGACGACCAGTAGTCCTTGTAGACCGGGCCCAGGTTGATGTACTCGAACACCAGGCCGAGGTTGAACCAGACGAAGAGCTGGACCAGGACCGGTGTGCCGCGGAAGAACCAGATGTAGAACCACGCGATCGAGGACGTCACCGGGTTCTTCGACAGGCGCATCACGGCGAGCAGGATGCCGCCGGCGATGCCGATCACCATCGACAGCACCGTGAGCAGCAGGGTGTTGAGGACACCGTCGATGATGCGGTCGTCGAAGAAGTACTCGGGGATCGCGCCCCAGTTGATCTTGCCTTGCGCGAAGGCGTAGATGACCGAGCCCAGAAGGGCGAGCGCGACGGCCGCGGACACGTACCGCCCCGGGTGCCGGACCGGAACGGCCTTGATGGCCTCCGGCCCGGCGGGGGGCGTCGCGTCGGGACCGGCCGTCTTGTTGACGTCAACAGTCACGGATGGAGCCTTTCAGAGCCGCGTCGAACGGGACGGTTCAGGAGCCGCCGTTGATCTTGGCCTCGGTGATCGCGCCGTCTGCGACGCCCCACTTCTCCACGATCTTCTTGTACTCGCCGCTGTCGATGACTGCCTGCAGGGCCGCCTGCAGGGCGTCGCGCAGTTCGGTGTTGTCCTTGGCGAGGGCGATTCCGTACGGGCCCGCCTCGACCTGGTCGCCGACGATCTCGAAGTACTCGCCGCCACCGGAGTTCTTCACGGAGTACGCGGCGATCGGGAAGTCGGCGGAGACGACGTTCGCGCCCTTGGAACGCATACGGGTCTCGGCCTCGGGGTTGGTCGCGAAGTCCTCGATCTTCAGGGTCTTCTCGCCGTCCTCCTCGCACTTCTTCGCCTGGTCCTTGGCGAGGTCGTGGGAGAAGGTGTTGCGCTGGACCGCCATGGTCTTGCCGCACAGATCGTCCCAGGTCTTGATGCCCTGGTCGTCGCCCTTGTTGGTGTAGAGCGAGACGCCCGCGGTGAAGTAGTCGACGAAGTCGACACCGGCGCCGACCTTCTTACCGGTGTCGGAGTCGATGCCCTCCTGCCGCTCCTTGGTGTCGGTCATGGCCGACATCGCGATGTCGTAGCGCTTGGACGCGAGACCGCCGATGAGGGTGTCGAACGTGCCGTTCTGGAACTCGAACGTCACGCCGAGCTGCTTGCCCATGGCGTCCGCGAGGTCGGGGTCGATGCCGACCGTTTTGCCGGAGTCGTCCTTGAACTCGACCGGGGCGTACGCGATGTCCGAGCCGACCTTGATGACGCCCTTGTCGCGGATCGCCTGCGGCAGCTTGTCGGCCAGCGGGGCGGCGCTGCTGGACGCGGTGTCGCCGCCGTCCGAGCCGTTGCCGTTGTTCTTGGTCTGGTCACCGCAGCCGGTGACGAGCAGGGCGCCTGCGACCGCGATCGCGCCAACCGCCGCCAATCGGGTCTTGGCGGCGGGGGTGCGACGGGTGATGCGTGCGGTCATGGTGGTTCCTCCGGCGGAAGGGTGGGGTGCCGATGGGGTGGGCCACGGCCGATGGGGACCGGCCGTGCCGCGAGTCGACGGAAGCACACGTCTTCGAGTGTCGCGACTCTGTGTGATTACCGCATCTTGCCATTCGGACTACGCCACTCAGGGGGCTCGCCATGTCAAAATCGGATAACAGGTGACGCTCGAACCGCGCTGCTCCGCTCCATCACGACCGGACAGCCTGCGGAATCCCGCCATCGTGGCCGGAAGATCTTCGGTTCTCGATGAGGCGAGGGGCGTTCAGCCGTCGGATTTACCGTGTCTCGAGCGCTTGCCGACTGTTTGTCCAGACCTTGTCCTGAAATTGGTCGATGGGTCCTGGCACCCGCATGTGACCTTTGCGTTATGGACTCGTCGCCGAAGGCGCCGGTCCGGTAAGAAGGTGCTTTACACCCCTCATCCGGGGATCAAGGGCGCGTGTGCGGCGCGCCCGTCGTGTCCGAGCCCGACGCATCAACCCACCGGGCCCGACGCGGTCCCGCCCGCTCCTCACCCGGAGCGGCAACCCTCAAACCATGAACCATTAAGGGGTAAAACCAAGTGGCAGCGGAGATTGTCAATCCTCGCAGCGACAGCGAAAGCCGGACCGGTCATGAGGAGCAGGACGGCGGGGCGGAGCCCCTCGAGTCCTTCGACCCGGCATTCGCGCTGCACCGCGGCGGCAAGATGGCTGTGCAGGCCACCGTGCCGCTCCGCGACAAGGACGACCTGTCCCTGGCGTACACGCCCGGCGTCGCGAAGGTGTGCAGCGCGATCGCCGAGCAGCCGGACCTCGTCCACGACTACACCTGGAAGTCCTCGGTCGTCGCCGTCGTCACGGACGGTACGGCCGTGCTGGGGCTCGGCGACATCGGACCCGAGGCCTCCCTCCCCGTGATGGAGGGCAAGGCGATCCTCTTCAAGCAGTTCGGCGGCGTGGACGCGGTTCCGCTCGCCCTGGACTGCACCGACGTGGACGAGATCATCGAGACCGTGGTCCGGCTCGCCCCGTCCTTCGGCGGCGTGAACCTGGAGGACATCTCGGCGCCCCGGTGCTTCGAGATCGAGCAGCGGCTCCAGGAGCGGCTGGACATCCCGGTCTTCCACGACGACCAGCACGGCACCGCGGTCGTGTCGCTGGCGGCGCTGCGGAACGCGGCGCGGCTGAGCGGGCGGACCCTGGGCGAGCTGCGGGCCGTGATCTCGGGCGCGGGCGCGGCCGGTGTCGCCATCGCGAAGATGCTCGTCGAGGCCGGTATCGGCGATGTCGCCGTGGCCGACCGCAAGGGTGTCGTCTCGCGGGACCGCGAGGACCTCACGCCGGTCAAGCGTGAGCTGGCGGGCTTCACCAACAAGGCCGGCTTCTCCGGATCGCTGGAGGACGCGCTGTCCGGGGCCGACGTCTTCATCGGCGTCTCCGGCGGTACGGTGCCGGAGCCCGCGGTGGCGTCGATGGCCGAGGGTGCCTTCGTCTTCGCCATGGCCAACCCCGACCCCGAGGTGCACCCGGAGATCGCCCACAAGTACGCGGCTGTCGTGGCCACCGGGCGGTCGGACTTCCCGAACCAGATCAACAACGTGCTGGCGTTCCCGGGGATCTTCGCCGGAGCGCTGCAGGTGCGGGCCTCACGGATCACCGAGGGGATGAAGCTGGCGGCGGCCGAGGCGCTGGCGGCCGTGGTCGGAGACGATCTCGCCCCCGACTACGTCATCCCGTCCCCGTTCGACGAGCGGGTCGCGCCGGCGGTGACCGCGGCGGTCGCCGCGGCGGCCCGCGCGGAGGGCGTCGCCCGCCGCTGAGGCGCGCGAAGGTGTGTCGGCCCCGTCCACGGGTGGACGGGGCCGATTCGCTTGTGTGGTCCGAAGCGCGGTGGCAAGAAGGCGTGTCTCACAGCGACGTCTTGTTCCGTCAGGAGGACGGGCGACCTATCGTCAAGGTCATGTTCGCTGTCTACGCCGCCCGAATCGACCGTGACCAGCCGCTTTCCGGTCTGGAGCTGGGGGAGCGTCCGGCTCCCGAGGCCCGCCCCGGCTGGAGCACCGTGACCGTGAAGGCCGCCTCCCTCAATCACCATGACCTGTGGTCCCTGCGGGGCGTCGGCCTCCCGGAGGAGCGGCTGCCGATGATCCTCGGCTGCGACGCCGCCGGGATCGACGAGGACGGCAACGAGGTCGTCCTGCACTCCGTGATCGGACAGACCGGCCACGGGGTGGGCCCGGGGGAGCCCCGGTCGATCCTGACGGAGCGCTACCCCGGCACGTTCGCCGAGCAGGTCGCCGTGCCCACCTGGAACGTCCTGCCCAAGCCGAAGGAACTGTCCTTCGAGGAGGCGGCCTGCCTGCCCACGGCCTGGCTGACCGCGTACCGGATGCTGTTCACCAACGCCGGGGTGCGGCCCGGCGACTCCGTACTGGTGCAGGGCGCCGGCGGAGGCGTCGCCACCGCCGCGATCGTGCTCGGCAGGGCCGCGGGGCTGCGGGTGTTCGCCACCAGCCGCGACGAGGCGAAGCGGAAGCGGGCCCTGGAACTGGGCGCCGTGGAGGCGCTGGAACCCGGGGCGCGGCTGCCGCAGCGGGTCGACGCGGTCATCGAGACGGTGGGGGCCGCCACCTGGTCCCACTCGGTGAAGTCGCTGCGGCCCGGCGGCACGCTGGTGATCTCCGGCGCCACCAGCGGCGACCGGCCCTCGCACGCCGAGCTGACCCGGATCTTCTTCCTGGAGCTCAAGGTCGTCGGGTCGACGATGGGCAGCAAGGACGAACTGGAGGACCTGCTCGCCTTCTGCGCCGCCGCCGGTGTGCGCCCCGTCATCGACGAGGTGCTGCCCATGGACCGGGCCCGGGAGGGGTTCGAGCGGATGGAGACGGGCGGGCAGTTCGGAAAGATCGTGCTCACCGGTCCGTAGCCGCGTAGGGACACAGCGCCCATCCCTGCGGCCTCTCGCGGGGGGTGTTCACGGCCGGCCCGGCTTCCGGGCCGGCCGCCCGCTTGTCAACCAGGGTTGACGCACGGTCTGTTGTCAACGTATGTTGACGGCATGACTGAGGCAACCGATCTTGCCGAGCGGGCGGGTGACCGTGATCCGCGGGTCGGCCTGCGGGCCGTCGCCGCGCTGCGCAGGCTGCTGGAGCAGTTGGAGGCCGTGCAGGTGCGCAACGCGCGCAACCACGGCTGGTCGTGGCAGGAGATCGCCAACGAGCTCGGAGTGAGCAGGCAGGCCGTGCACAAGAAGTACGGGAGGCATTGATGTTCGAACGGTTCACGAAGGATGCCCGCGCCGTGGTGAAGGGGGCGGTCGAGCAGGCCGAGGAGGCGGGAGCGCGGCACGTCGGTGCCGACCATCTGCTGCTGGCCCTGATCGACCGGGAGGGCAGCCGGGGCTCGTTCGCGCTGGCCGCTCTCGGACTCGCCGAGCGACGGGATTCGGTGCGGGCCGCGGTGGAGGAGGCGCGACGGAGGGCCGGGCTGACCCAGGCCGAGACGGACGCGCTGGCCGGGCTCGGCATCGATGTCACGGAGATCGTCGCCAGGGTGGAGGACGTGCACGGCCCCGGAGCCATGTCCCGCGACGGGAGGAGCGTCGGCCGGTGGCGCTCGGGGCGCCGGCCCTTCACCCGGGAGGCCAAGGACGCCCTGGTGGGCGCCCTGCGTTTCGCCACCGACCGTCACGATCGCCACATCGGCGACGAACACCTCCTGCTGGCCCTGACCGTCCACCCAGGTGTTCCGGCGGAAGTCCTCGCGGATCACGGCGTCACGTACGAGTCCCTGGCGAGGGTCCTGTACGGCGACGGGGAGGCCAAGGCGGGCTGAGCACCGTGGGAGCCGGGCGGCCGGACGCGTAGGCCGGTCAGGGGCGGGACTTGGCCGAGACGGACGCCCGGTCGGGTTCCGGCCGTCCGTCAGGGTGCCTGCTCGGGCTCTGTCGTGGACGGGTGGTGGCGGGCGGACAGGCGTCGCGGAGCCGGTCAGGGGACGCCGGGGCCAGGGATCGCGCGGTGCGGGTCGCGTCATGGTTGTCGTCCCGCGGACCATCCCCGGGGTGCGCACCTGCGTGACGGTCGAGAGGGCCGGGTTATGTGCGGTCGCGGGCCGAGCGGGACCGGGCGGGCCTGCCCCGGGGCCCTCGTCAGGGCTTCGGGGTGTGCAGGAGGGCTCCGATCCGGGCTGCGGCCGTGGACAGGTGGTGGCGGGCTTCGCGGAGCTGGTCCGGGGTGATGCCGTGGTCGCGGGTCGCGTCGCGGATGTCGTCCCGGAAGCGGTCCAGCAGGCGGTCCAGGTCGCGCGCGGGGTCACCGGCGGAGTCCGTGGCGTCCTCGTGCGCCCAGGACGGGGTGTAGTCGGCGGGGAAGTCCTCCGGTGTCCGGGAGTACGACGGGCCGGGAGCCGGGGCGCCGCTCTCCGCGCCGGTACGGCCGAAGCCGAAGTCCTTGCCGAACTCGCCCACCTCCTTGACCAGCTCACCCAGGCCCTCGCGCAGGCCCGTCGGCCAGTCGCCCCGTGAGAAGTGGTCCTGCACCTGCTCCTGGACCCGCCGGGCGATGCGCTGCACCTCCTCCTGGGCCTGGGCGGCGGCCCGCTCCTGGGCCTCCTTGGCCTGACGGCGGGCACGCTGCGCCTCGTCGCGGGCGCGGCGGCTCTCGTCCTTCGCGCGTCGGGCCTGTTCCTTCCACTCCTGCTTGGCGCGGCGCATCTCCTCCTTCGCGGCGCGCCAGGCCTCGTTGTCGCCGAGGCCCGTGAAGTCGCCGCCGGAGGCGGGGCCGGCGCCGGCCCCGTCCGGCGCCTCCGCGTCACGGCCGCCCTTGCGGGCCTGGCCGGCGGCGGCACGCATCTCACGGCGCAGGTCGCCCGCCGCACCGCGGACGTCGGCCCGGATCTCGGCGGCCAGCTCGGCGACCGACTCCCGGATCTCCAGCTCCAGGTCGATCAGCTCGCCGCTGCGGCCGGCCAGTTCGGCACGGCCGGCGTCCGTGATCGAGTACACCTTGCGGCCGCCCTCGGTGGTGTGGGTGACCAGGCCCTCGGCCTCCAGCTTGGCCAGGCGCGGGTAGACCGTGCCCGCCGACGGCGCGTAGAGCCCCTGGAAGCGCTCCTCGAGCAGACGGATCACCTCGTAACCGTGGCGCGGGGCCTCGTCCAGCAGCTTCAGCAGGTAGAGGCGGAGGCGGCCGTGGGCGAAGACGGGGGGCATGTCAGAGCACCTTCTTGTCGGTCGGGCCGTCGGTCGGGCCATCGGCGGGGCCGCCGGGTGTGGCGTCGGAGGAGCCGGGGTCCGGAACGGGGACGGAGCGGTCCCCCGAGTCGTCCCACGGCTCGCCCTCCTCCTCGTGGGGCGGGCGGCGCAGCAGGGCGATGGAGCCGGAGACGGTGGTGGCCCGCAGCTTGCCGGTGCCCGCGCCCAGCCGGCCGGTTATCTTGTGGGCGCCCCACTGGCCGTGCACCCGCAGGCCGTCGAAGGCGTTGGAGACGGCGCCGCTCGCCGTGTTGGCCTCGACCTCGGCATCCGCCGGATCGGGCAGCCGGATCGCGATCTCGCCGGAGACACTGGTCAGCCGGATGTCGGTGGGACCGTCGGCGGCGAGGTCCACGATCATGGAGCCGCTGACCGAGTCCGCCCGCACGGTGGAGCCGGAGCCGTCGACCACGGTGAGGTCGCCGGATACGGAGTTGAACCGGAGGTCACCGGTGACGGACTGGGCCTCGACGTTCCCGGACACCGTGTCCGCGCGGACCGGGCCGGAGAGGGCGACCAGGGTCGCGTCGCCCGTGACGCCCTTCACCACGGACGGTCCCTTGATCCCGGAGACGACGGCACCGGCGCCGACCACCCCCACCTCGACCCGCGTGTGCGCCGGAACGGCCAGGGAGACCACCGCGCTGCGGCGCCAGCCCTTGCGGTCCAGCCACTTGAGGAAGCCCTTCCAGGGCAGGTCCTCGTAGGCCACCGTCAGGACGCCGTCCCGCTGGGTCACCACCAGGGGCGGTCCCTCGACCTCGGAGACCTCCAGCCGGGCGGAACCCTCGTCCGTGCCCACCACGTTCACCGTTCCGTTGACGATGCGGACGTGGAGCTCGGTCACTGGGTCGTCGAAAGCGAGCTTCTCGGACCCCGAGACGGACCTTTCGAACATGGTGGAACCTCCTGGGCCGGCTGCCGGGCTGCCGGATGTCTGAGTGCCGGAGGGCGTAACGGCGCAACGAGGAGTGTGATGCATGGCTGCACGCACACCACGACGCGCCATATCGCGTCTTACGTGATTCACGATATATCGCGGACGGGGAAAGTCAAGGCGCTCGTTCCAGTGAGCGGTCGCCGTGCAAATGAGCGGTCGCCGTGCAAAAGGGGCGAATTGCCCTACGGTATGACCATGTCGACGGAACAATCCCAGGTCGCGGGCCGGGCCCGCCCCGTATCGGGAGCCCTGCTGCTGTGCCGTGCGGAGGCCGGATCCGTCGTCCCCGCCGCCCGGCTGCTGCACGAACGCATGCTGCTCGCCCGAGCCGGCGAGGAGTGGAGCGTGCTCGTTCCCGAGGGCGGGCCCTGGCGGTCCGGCACGGACCCGGTGGACCGGGTGGTCAACGGCTGGGCCATCGCGCTCACCGTCGGTGTCTCCTGGCCGGTGCTGGCCCTGTGGTGGGACGGAGAGCGGGCCGGGCTCACCCTCGCCACCGGCTTCCGCCGTCCGGTCGGCTATGTGTGGCTGGCCGACGGCACACCGGCCGGCATGGAGGAGGCCATGCGCACCTTCGCGGGCCGGCTCGGCCTCGACCCGGTCCTGGACATGCAGGCCCTGAACGAGCTGACCGAGCCGGATTCCGCCGCCGACGCCTCCGCGCGGCTGAGCGGTGTCCTCGCCGTCCTCACCCGCGCGGGCGTATCCCTGCCCCCGGGACTCGCCCCCGGCGAGAACGCCGACGGACTGCTCGAAGCGGCCCGGCTCCAGCCGGACACCCGCCGGATCGAGGCGGACGGGAGCAGCGGGAAGGACGAGGACGGCGGGAAGAGCGCGACGGGCGGGGACGAGCGCAGGGATCGGGCCCAGGCCCAGGAACAGCAGGCCCAGGAACAGCAGAGGGAGTACGGAGCGGGAGCGATGGACCGGCCGGGCGGCACCACCGGCGCCCGGCACCCCGCACCCCGGCACCCCGCACCCCGGCACCCCGCACCCCGGCCCTCCCGCGCGGGCGGTCCGTCGCCCGTACCCGCCGTGCCCGTCCTGGCCCTCGTGCAGATGGCCGCGGGCCTGCCGCTGGCCGTCTGGGGCCTACGGCACCGCAGCGGCGGCTGGATCGTGGCGGGGACGCTCCTGCTCGCCCACGGCACCGTCACGCTGACCACCCACACCCTCACCCACCCACGCGACTGAACCCGCGCGGCCGGGTCCTGCCCTACTCCTCGTCCTCGTCCTCGTCGTCGTCCAGCCGGGCCAGCCAGGTCGCCAGGCGTTCCACCGGCACCTCGAAGTCGGGATTGAGGTCGACGAACGTCCGCAGCTGCTCGGCGAGCCACTCGAAGGTGACCTCCTCCTCGCCGCGCCGCTTCTCCAGTTCCTCGATGCCACGGTCCGTGAAGTACATGGGGACAAGAATATGTGCGCCCACACGGACCGGGCCGCACCCCCACAGTGGGGGTGCGGCCCGGTCACGTACGGCCTACGACCCATGACGGCGTCGCTCAGGAGTCCGTCAGGCGTCGAACACCTCACGCACCAGCTGCTCCTGCTCGGCCTGGTGCCGCTTCGCGGAACCGACCGCCGGGGACGAGCCGTGCGAGCGCGAGATGCGGCGCAGACGCTCGCCGTGCGGGACGTCGGCGCCGACCGCCAGGTCGAGGTGGTCGATCAGGTTGAGCGCGATGAACGGCCAGGCACCCTGGTTCGCCGGCTCCTCCTGGGCCCACAGGTACTTCTCGGCGTTCGGGTACTTCTTGATCTCCGCCTGGAGCTCGGTACCCGGCAGCGGGTACAGGCGCTCGATGCGCAGGATCGCCGTGTCCGTCACGCCGCGCTTCTTCCGCTCGGCCTCGAGGTCGTAGTAGACCTTGCCGGCGCAGAAGACGACCTTCTTGACCGCGGCCGGGTCGACCGAGTCGTCGCCGATGACCGGGCGGAACTGGCCCGTGGTGAACTCCTCCGCCTTCGAGGCCGCGGCCTTCAGGCGCAGCATCGACTTCGGGGTGAAGACGACCAGCGGCTTGTGGTGCGGGTTGTGCACCTGCCACCGCAGGAGGTGGAAGTAGTTCGACGGGAGGGTCGGCATCGCGACCGTCATGTTGTTCTGCGCGCAGAGCTGCAGGAACCGCTCCGGACGGGCCGAGGAGTGGTCCGGGCCCTGACCCTCGTAGCCGTGCGGCAGGAGCAGGGTCACACCGGAGGTCTGGCTCCACTTCTGCTCGGCCGACGAGATGAACTCGTCCACGACCGTCTGCGCGCCGTTGACGAAGTCGCCGAACTGCGCCTCCCACATCACCAGCGCGTCGGGGCGGGCCAGCGAGTAGCCGTACTCGAAGCCCATCGCCGCGTACTCGGAGAGCAGCGAGTTGTAGACGTTGTACCGCGACTGGTCCTCGGACAGGTACAGCAGCGGCGTGAACTCGTCGCCCGTCTCGCGGTCGATGACGACCGCGTGGCGCTGGCCGAAGGTGCCGCGCTGCGAGTCCTGGCCGGACAGCCGGACCGGGACGCCCTCCAGGAGCAGCGAGCCGACCGCGAGGGTCTCGCCCATGCCCCAGTCGATCGTGCCGTCCTCGACCATCGCCGCCCGGCGCTGCAGCTGCGGCAGCAGACGCGGGTGGATGGTGACGTGGTCGGGGATGTTGACCTGCGACTCGGCGATCCGCTTGACGACCTCCGAGGTGACCGCCGTGTTCACGGCCACCGGGAACTGGGCCTGCGGCTCCGAGGGCTCGGCGGCCGTCGGCTGGGCCGCCGCCTCGCGGACCTCGGTGAAGACCTTCTCCAGCTGGCCCTGGTAGTCCTGCAGCGCCTGCTCGGCCTCTTCCAGGGTGATGTCGCCGCGACCGATGAGGGACTCGGTGTACAGCTTGCGCACCGAGCGCTTCTTGTCGATCAGGTCGTACATCAGCGGCTGCGTGAACGCCGGGTTGTCCGACTCGTTGTGACCGCGGCGGCGGTAGCAGATGAGGTCGATCACCACGTCCTTGTTGAACGCCTGGCGGAACTCGAAGGCCAGCCGCGCGACGCGGACCACGGCCTCCGGGTCGTCGCCGTTCACGTGGAAGATCGGGGCCTCGATCATGCGGGCCACGTCCGTCGCGTACATGGAGGAACGCGAGGACTCGGGCGCCGCGGTGAAGCCGACCTGGTTGTTGATGACGACATGGACCGTGCCGCCGGTGCGGTAGCCGCGCAGCTGCGACATGTTCAGGGTCTCGGCCACCACGCCCTGGCCCGCGAAGGCCGCGTCGCCGTGGATCGCCACCGGCAGGACGGTGAAGTCCGTGCCGCCCTTGTTGATGATGTCCTGCTTGGCGCGCGCGACGCCCTCCAGGACCGGGTCCACCGCCTCCAGGTGGGAGGGGTTGGCGACCAGGGAGACCTTGATCTGCTCGCCGTCGAGACCGGTGAAGGTGCCCTCGGCGCCCAGGTGGTACTTCACGTCGCCGGAGCCGTGCATCGACTTCGGGTCGAGGTTGCCCTCGAACTCGCGGAAGATCTGCGCGTACGACTTGCCCACGACGTTGGCCAGCACGTTCAGCCGGCCGCGGTGGGCCATGCCGATGACGACCTCGTCGAGACGGGACTCGGCGGCCGAGTCCAGCACGGCGTCGAGCAGCGGGATGACGGACTCGCCGCCCTCCAGGGAGAAGCGCTTCTGACCGACGTACTTGGTCTGCAGGAAGGTCTCGAAGGCCTCCGCGGCGTTCAGCCGGCGCAGGATGCGCAGCTGCTCCTCGCGCTCCAGGCTGGAGTGCGTGCGCTCCACGCGGTCCTGGATCCACTTGCGCTGCTTCGGGTCCTGGATGTGCATGAACTCGATGCCGGTGGTGCGGCAGTACGAGTCGCGGAGCACGCCGAGGATGCTGCGCAGCTTCATCAGGCTCTTGCCCGAGAAACCGCCGACCGCGAACTCGCGCTCCAGGTCCCACAGGGTGAGCCCGTGCTCGGTGATGTCCAGGTCGGGGTGCTTGCGCTGGCGGTACTCCAGCGGGTCGGTGTCGGCCATGACGTGGCCGCGGACCCGGTAGGAGTGGATCAGCTCGAAGACGCGGGCGGCCTTGGTGACGTCGTCGTCGTGGGACGCGTCGATGTCCTTGAGCCAGCGCACCGGCTCGTAGGGGATGCGCAGCGCCTCGAAGATGTCGTCGTAGAAGCCGTTCTCGCCCAGCAGCAGGTTCGCCACGGCGCGCAGGAACTCGCCGGAGGCGGCGCCCTGGATCACCCGGTGGTCGTAGGTCGACGTGAGCGTCATGACCTTCGAGATGCCGAGCTTGTTCAGGGTGTCCTGGCTGGTGCCCTGGAACTCCGCCGGGTAGTCCATGGAGCCGACGCCCAGGATCACCGACTGGTTCGGCATCAGGCGCGGCACCGAGTGGACGGTGCCGAGGCCGCCGGGGTTGGTCAGCGAGACCGTGACACCCGTGAAGTCGTCCATCGTCAGCTTGTTGTCGCGGGCGCGACGGACGATGTCCTCGTAGGCCTGCCAGAACTCGAAGAAGTTCAGCGTCTCGGCCTTCTTGATGCCCGCGACGACCAGCTGGCGGTCGCCGTTCGGCTTGACCAGGTCGATGGCGAGGCCGAACTTGACGTGCTCCGGCTTCACCAGGGTGGGCTTGCCGTCCACCTTCGCGTAGTGCCAGTTCATCGACGGCATCGCCTTGATGGCCTGGACCATCGCGTAGCCGATGAGGTGCGTGAAGGAGATCTTCCCGCCACGGGCACGCTTGAGGTGGTTGTTGATGACGATGCGGTTGTCGAACAGGAGCTTCACCGGGAGCGCGCGCACGGACGTGGCCGTGGGCACCTCCAGGGAGGCGTCCATGTTCTTCGCGACGGCCGCGGACGGGCCGCGCAGCGTCAGCTGCTCGGGGCCCTGCTTGGCCTCGTCGGCGGGCTTCGCCCGGGAGGCCTGCGACTTCGCGGCGGCCGGCTCGGCGGCGGCAGGCTTGGCGGGGGCCGGAGCGGCCTTCGCCGGAGCGGGTGCCGGGGCCTTCGCGGCCGGCTGGGCAGCCGGCGGCGCGGCGGCGGGCTGCGGGGCAGCGGGTGCCGCGGGCGCGGTGGCGGGCCGGGCCGGGGTGGCCGACGCGGCCGTCCTCGTGCCGGCGGTCCCCGTTGCCGCGTTGTTCACCGGAGCCGGGCCCTGAGGGGCGCCCGGCTTGTAGTCGGCGAAGAAGTCCCACCAGGCCCGGTCGACCGAGTTCGGGTCCTGGAGGTACTGCTGGTAGATCTCGTCGACGAGCCACTCGTTGGCACCGAAGGCCGCGGCAGGGTTCTTGCCCGCTTGGTCGGTGTCGGTCGAGATGCTCGAGTTACTGGGGGACTGTGGCGACACGGCGTCAACCGCCCTCTTCCGCTTCACAAGATGATGGACAGCGGAAATTAAGGCTACGCCTCCCCGACCGAGAAGGTCAGTCCGGGCCCGTTCAACGTCGTGCAAGTCACATCTCAGAGGGTGTTTCGGCGCAGGAAATGGCGGGAAACAAGCGTGGTTCCGCATTGTCGGGGCGCGCCGGGAACGGCTCGGCCGCGACCCGGCGCACTCGTGGCACGGGCCTGCGCCCGAACCTGTGCTGATCACACCTGTCCGTCAGCGCGAACGTACATGGATCTTGTGGCTCCGCTTGGCACCCTACGTCAACCCGACGAGGGGGAGACTCCCGGAAGGGTGATGAGAATGCGACAGCCCCGCTCGGATTCGGCCACCCCGATGCGTCCGCCGTGGAGATCGACGGCCCAGCGGGCGATCGCCAGGCCGAGACCGGTGCCTCCGTCGCTGCCCGGACCGTGCGGCAGATTGACGCTGCCGCGGTTGAACCGCTCGAAGACGCGGTGCCACTCGGTCCGCGGAATGCCGGGCCCCTCGTCCAGGATCTCCAGCTGGAGCGAGTCCGGCTGAGGTCCGGGCCGCGCCTTGACCGTCACCCGGCCGTGCGGCGGGCTGTGCTTGACCGCGTTGTCGATGAGGTTGGCGACGACCTGGTGGATGCGCTCCGGGTCGAGGTGCGCGGTGAGTTCCGGGGGTGAGACGTCGAGGCTCAGATGGACGTCCTTGCGCGTGTGGCCGCCGGAGCCGGTGGTCATGCCCGCGCGAGCGGAGGCGACCATGTTGGCCTCCTTGAGCACGCCGGACAGATACGGCCACACCTCGAACCGCTGCCGCCGCAGCGGAACGACCCCGTTGTCCAGACGGGACAGGTCCAGGAGCGTCTCCACGAGACGCCCCAGCCGCTCGGTCTGCTTCAGTGCCGTACGCATGGTCTCGGGGTCGGCCTCGGTGACGCCGTCGACGATGTTCTCCAGCACCGCGCGCAGACCCGCGATGGGGGTGCGCAGCTCGTGCGAGACGTTGGCCACCAGCTCCTTGCGCTGGTGGTCCTGGGCCTCCAGCTCGTCGGCCATGACGTTGATGGTCTGGGCCAGGTCGCCCAGCTCGTCCCAGCGGTTCTCGCGCACCCGGCGGGTGTAGTCGCCGTGCGAGATGGACCGGGCCACCGCGTTCATGTCGTCCAGTGGCGCGGTGAGGGAGTGCGCCACGAACTGGGTGATGAGCAGGGTGGCGATCATCGAGAAGACCGTGATGAAGCGCAGCTCCGTCTTGGTGTGCACCGCGATCATCGACAGCCCGGTGGTGATCAGCACCGAGATGACGACCAGCGCACCCAGCTTGGTCTTGATGGAGAACGGGCGGACACCGCCCCAGGGACCGGGATCCCCGGGGCCTCTCCGTGCGGCCGGCCCGTCGCTCATGGCGTCGGCGTCTCCAGGGCGTAGCCCACGCCGTGCACGGTACGGATGCGCTCGGCGCCGATCTTCCGGCGCAGCGCCTTGATGTGGCTGTCGACGGTCCGGGTGCCGGAGGCGTCCGCCCAGTCCCAGACCTCGGCCAGCAGCTGCTCACGGGAGAGCACCGCGCGGGGCGTGTTCGCCAGGCACACCAGGAGGTCGAACTCGGTGGGCGTCAGATGGACGTCCTCGCTGCGCACCCGCACCCTGCGCTGCGCGTGGTCGATCTCCAGTTCGCCCAGGCGCATGATGCCGCTGCGCGGGGTGGTGGCCGCCAGGGCCGCCCGCTCCATGCGGCGCAGCAGCACATGCACCCGTGCCGCCAGTTCCCGCATGGAGAACGGCTTGGTCATGTAGTCGTCGGCGCCGACGCCCAGCCCGACCAGCATGTCGGTCTCGTCGTCGCGCGCGGTCAGCATCATCACCGGCACCGGCCGCTGGGCCTGCACGCGCCGGCAGACCTCCAGCCCGTCGAAACCGGGCAGCATGATGTCGAGGATCAGCAGGTCGGGCTGCCAGGCCTCCGCCGTGTCGACGGCGGACGGACCGTCACCCGCCGTCTGCACCAGGAATCCCTCGGCGCGAAGGCGGGTCGCGATGGCGTCCACGATCGTCGCATCGTCCTCGACCACCAGGACCCGGCGCTGTGCGCCCGGGGTGGTCGCCGCCGTGCCGTTGTGGGAGGTGTGTGTCTGCTCCATCGCCCGCCCCTGAAGTGTGCTTTCCGGAATCCGTGGGGTGAATCCGTCTCTGCGCATGACTGCGATTGACGCTTGAATGATCGGCGTCAGTGCAGCAGCGTACGGGGAGTCACCACGGCTTTGCTATCCAGGGCGGACGCCGAGATGCACGACGTCCGGTACGCCCCGGGCAACCGGGATCTCTTCGGTACGCACCTGCCGGAACCCGGCATTCCGCAAGGTTTTCTCGAAATCCGCCGACGGCTGGGCGGACCACACCGCGAGCACCCCGTCCGGTCTCAACACCCTTGCGCAGTCCATGAGTCCGGTGGGGGAGTAGAGCCCTCCGTTGTCCTCGGTGACGGTCCAGTCGGGGCCGTTGTCGATGTCGAGACACAGCGCGTCGAACGTGTCGAACGTCTCATTGACGTACGCCACCAGGTCGTCCTCGACGATTTCCGTGCGCGGGTCGGCGAGGGCGCTCGCGGAGATTTCGGCCAGGGGGCCCGCGCGGTGCCAGTCGATGACGGCGGGTTCGCGCTCCACCACCGTGATGCGGCCCCAGCGGGGAGCGGCGGCGGCGTGCGCGAGTGAGAAACCGACGCCGAGTCCGCCGATGAGGACGTGCGGGTCCTGGCGCGGACCGTGCCCCGCGCGGGTGTCGGCGGCGTCGAGCGCGGCCAGGGCGGCGTCGACCAGCCGGCGCTCCGAGCGGCCGTCGGAGGTGTCCATCAGGAAGCAGCCGTTCGCGATGATCTGCAGCAGACTCCCGTGCCGGCGGAGCGCCACCTCCCCGTACGGGCCCTCGCGGCGGTCCAGGACTTCGGGGACTTCGGGAATGTCGTAGGGGGTGGACATGTGTTCATCCTGGCAGCACTCCCCGTTCGGCGGAGCACCTCCCGCCGTCTCGTGTCGTCACGGCGGATCCGGGCGGTCCCGGCCGGGCTCAGGGGTTCCGGGCGGCACCGACGGCGCCGATCCGTCCCGGGCCGGCGGGTGATCGCTGAGAGCGAACGTGGGCGGGCGCAGTCCGGGAACAATCACAGGCTCAGAAGCATTGAGTCGGCATAGCTCAACTTGAGTGCCGAAGGGGAGATCATGGCTGCTGAGTCCACACCGCTCGCCCTGCCTGTGCTGCCGCTCGACGACGAGGTCGTGCTGCCCGGGATGGTGGTCCCGCTGGACCTGAGCGATTCCGAGGTGCGCGCCGCGGTGGAGGCCGCCCAGGCCGCCGCCACGTCGGAGACCGGAAAGCCCAGGGTCCTGCTGGTGCCACGCATCGACGGGACCTACGCCGCCACCGGCGTCCTGGGCACGGTCGAGCAGGTCGGCAGGCTGGCCGACGGCGACCCGGGCGCCCTGATCCGGGGCCGGGACCGGGTGCGGATCGGCGCCGGCACGACCGGGCCGGGCGCCGCGCTGTGGGTGGAGGGCACCCGGATCGACGAGACCGTGCCGGAGCGGGTGCCCGGCCAGGTGGCCGAGCTGGTCACCGAGTACAAGGCGCTCGCCACCGCCTGGCTGCGCAAGCGCGGCGCCTGGCAGGTCGTCGACCGCGTCCAGGCCATCGACGGCGTCTCCGCACTCGCCGACAACTCCGGTTACTCACCGTTCCTGTCCACCGAACAGAAGCTGGCCCTGCTGGAGACCGCCGATCCGGTGGCCCGGCTGAAGCTCGCCACCCAGCAGCTGCGCGACCACCTCGCCGAGCAGGACGTCGCCGAGTCCATCGCCAAGGACGTCCAGGACGGCGTCGACAAACAGCAGCGCGAGTTCCTGCTGCGCCGTCAGCTGGAAGCCGTACGCAAGGAACTGCGCGAGCTGAACGGTGAGCAGGAGGGCGAGGACTCCGACGACTACCGGAGCCGCGTCGAGGCCGCCGACCTGCCGGAGAAGGTGCGCGAGGCCGCGCTGAAGGAGGTCGACAAGCTGGAGCGCTCCTCCGACCAGTCGCCCGAGGGCTCGTGGATCCGCACCTGGCTCGACACGGTCCTGGAGATGCCGTGGAGCGAGCGCACCGAGGACGCGTACGACATCCAGGGCGCCCGGGCCGTGCTCGACGGCGAGCACGCCGGCCTGACGGACGTGAAGGAGCGCATCACCGAGTACCTGGCGGTGCGCAAGCGGCGTGCCGAGCGCGGACTCGGCGTCGTCGGCGGCCGCCGCGGCGGTGCCGTGCTCGCCCTCGTCGGCCCGCCCGGCGTCGGCAAGACGAGCCTCGGCGAGTCCGTCGCCCACGCGATGGGCCGCAGGTTCGTCCGGGTCGCCCTCGGCGGCGTCCGCGACGAGGCCGAGATCCGCGGCCACCGGCGCACGTACGTCGGCGCGCTGCCCGGCCGGATCGTGCGGGCGATCAAGGAGGCCGGGTCGATGAACCCGGTGGTGCTGCTCGACGAGATCGACAAGGTGGGCTCCGACTTCCGGGGCGACCCGGCCGCCGCCCTCCTCGAAGTGCTGGACCCGGCGCAGAACCACACCTTCCGCGACCACTACCTGGAGGTCGAGCTGGACCTCTCGGACGTCGTCTTCCTCGCCACCGCCAACGTTCTGGAGGCGGTCCCGGAGGCGCTGGCGGACCGGATGGACATCGTCCGCCTGGACGGCTACACCGAGGACGAGAAGGTGGTCATCGCGCGCGACCATCTGCTCCCGCGCCAGCTGGAGCGCGCGGGGCTCGCCACCGACGAGGTCACCCTCGACGACGGCGCGCTGCGCAGGCTGGCCGGCGAGTACACGCGCGAGGCGGGCGTCCGCACCCTGGAGCGGTCCATCGCGCGGCTGCTGCGCAAGGTCGCGGCCCAGCACGAACTGGGCGAGCGGGAGCTGCCGTTCACCGTCATGGACGGTGACCTGCGCGGACTGCTCGGCCGGCCGCGCCACGTGCCCGAGTCCGCCCAGGACCCGGCGGAGCGCCGCACCGCCGTCCCCGGTGTCGCCACCGGGCTCGCGGTGACCGGCGCCGGCGGTGACGTCCTCTACGTGGAGGCGTCCCTGGCCGACCCGGAGACGGGCGCCGCCGGGCTCACCCTGACCGGTCAGCTGGGTGACGTGATGAAGGAGTCGGCGCAGATCGCGCTGAGCTTCCTGCGCTCCCACGGCGCCGAACTGGAGCTTCCGGTCGGCGACCTGAAGGAGCGGGGCGCGCACATCCACTTCCCGGCGGGCGCGGTGCCCAAGGACGGCCCGAGCGCCGGCGTCACGATGACCACCGCCCTGGCCTCGCTGCTGTCCGGGCGCCCGGTCCGTACGGACGTGGCCATGACGGGCGAGGTCTCGCTGACCGGGCGGGTGCTGCCGATCGGCGGGGTGAAGCAGAAACTGCTCGCGGCGCACCGGGCGGGGATCACCACCGTGATCATCCCCAAGCGCAACGAGCCCGACCTGGACGACGTCCCCGCCGAGGTGCTGGACGGGCTCGACGTCCACGCCGTGACCGACGTCCGACAGGTCCTGGAGCTGGCGCTCTCGCCGGCGACGAACGGCGCGACGCCGGAGGTTCCGGTGGCGGTGTGACGGCGCCACCGGACGGGCGGCGGCCCGGATTCCCGTGAGGGAGGTCCGGGCCGCCGCCGTGCGGCAGTGCGGACGCAGGGGGCGGGGTTGCCTGG